>NZ_JCAKNC010000023.1:0-2073 GCF_059515925.1 Acinetobacter sp. CY81 | reverse complement strand
TTTAAGTCGCTGAATAATAGGACGGCAATCCTATTATCCAGCTAATCAAAATGATCTAATAAGGAGATCAAAATGACTGTTGCACATACTACATTGCTGAACTATTTAGGCAAATATATAACCGTTGATGTTCCTGTACCTGTTGAGTACAAAGCATCAGGATTTGATCAATTATCGGGTGTTGTTGTGTCCGTTAATTTTGAATTAGATGGAAAGCATTGTTTTTGCTTTGAAGATTCGGACTATTATTGCTTCGATGATGTTGTAATTAATTCCGAAATTTAGGACTAAAGATTACTGATATAATCTTTAGTTACCGAACGAGTGTCTACGAGTGGGGGTGATGGTATATAAATTCCAAAACTCTCTCTCCCTGATTACAAGCTCCCTTTTGATTTTCAACGGTAGTGGCAGAGCATCCCGAATGGGTGCGAACTGAAAATATATAAATACAAAGCTAGCGAATACGAGGAGCGGAACGGAGCGGAGGTGCGACGCGAGGAGCGCAATGCGCCACGTACCGCACCGCAGTTATACAAAGTAAAGTATTGATTTATCAATACGGATTAGAATATATTGTCTAGGTCATTAAGCTTAACAAAGACCTATGAAGATAAAGACCTGATTGAGATAGATCGACAGGCACAAAAGCAGTAGGCATAAAAATGGGCTGACATTGCGCTAACAATTCAACCCTGTTACACCAAAACATACTTGGATATAACCATGACTAAATTTTATGGGGAAGTTGCCCCTTTTACAACTGCAAACTATTCAGATTTTGCAAACAATTTCATCAAACGAGCTACTTTACCCACTGTCAGTCCGTGGGGATGCCACGTTAGTAATACGTGGCAAAACTCAGAATCTAAAATTCCATCCGACGATATCCTAAAAGATTGGCAAAAAACCAATGAAGTTAAGCTCGTGATTGATGGAAATGGTGATCCTAAAATCCTCCTTGTTTCTGCCCCTGCTGAATTTGAAATTGCATTTATAGATTGGATCTCGTTTTCATTTAAACGATACACCTTTATGGATGACTATATTGGAATTGATGAAAAACTGATTAACGATGTCTGCATAGAACGGATGGGGGAAAAGTTAGATTCAATTTTTGGGTTCAAAGTTGGCAAAAAAAGAAAAAATGGTAAAAACTTTTATGAGCAATGTTATGAAATCCAAAACCATGAAGATGTGGTTGTTGGTGATCTCTGCATAGGTGGTCAAAATAATACAATGCTTGTAATGCTATCGGGTCAAGGTTGTTTGATGGGTGACTATGGATGGCAAGAAAGACTTTATAGATTTTTGCAGTCTGCAAACGGTGCGAAGATTACTAGGTTAGATTTAGCTCATGATGATTATGATGGAACGTATTTAGAAATTGATGATCTAAATGAAAGGGAAACCGATGGGCAGTTTTATTATTTTGGAAAGCCTGCTCGTGTCACTTGGCATGGTGATTGGAAATATGGTGATAGAGATAATTTAGGTAGAACATTACAAATTGGTTGTCGTACTTCGGATAAAATGTTCAGGGCTTATGAAAAAGGTAAACAATTAGGGGATAAAAATAGTGCTTGGGTACGTCTTGAGGTTGAATTAAAAGCAAAGCATACCTTGATACCATTTGAAGCAATCATTAATCCATCTGATTATTTTATTAATCTGTACCCATGTTTTAAACAATTATTTCAATATGAAGAACAAACGCAAAGTCGAATTGAATACGTTAAAAGAACTCTAAAAATTAAAGTAGAAAAGGGAATAGATATATTCCGTCACCAATTTGGACGTTGGTTGGGCTTTTTCCGTCAATGGTATGGTGATGATGAGGCGTGTATTGAGGCTTTATCTTTGGAATTTAGTGTCCCCAAAAGGTTTGAATTAACAAAACAAGATTGGTCTAGGGTGACACCTGATTTTAGTGTTGCTTAGGCTATTTTAAGTCGCTGAATAATAGGACGGCAATCCTATTATCCAGCTAATCAAAATGATCTAATAAGGAGATCAAAATGACTGTTGCACATACTACATTGCTGAACTATTTAGGCAAATATATAACCGTTG
>NZ_JCAKNC010000022.1:0-2454 GCF_059515925.1 Acinetobacter sp. CY81 | reverse complement strand
CCTCCGCTCCGTTCCGCTCCTCGTCGTCCTTGCCTTTAGGCTCAACATGACGTGTCATTTCTAAGTCGTAGTAAGATTTTTTACCAAATACGAATCTATAGAGCATTTCTAAATACGGTAGGTCTTTTTCATCTGGCATATCATCAGCAAGATTTTCAGGGATTTTGACACCATACAACGAACCAAAAGCACCACTAAGACGCTTACCTTTGAGAATCTTAAAAGCTTCCCAAGTATTTTCTACAGACAAGTCCCCAAATTTTAGAGCGTACTTACAAACCTCAGCCGCTGCATTTGAATAACCATATTGTTTATCTTTTTTCACACGACGAATATCGACGATGAATGAATCACCAGTGATTTCATGCCAAGTTTCAGACAAGTGTTCTTGATCGATCCAAGTATCGAGCAATGCAAACATGTGTACATGCGGATGCCATTCACCAGTTTTTTCGTTGTATGTATTTTCGTATGAATACATTGCCCCATTGATCTTGCAAAACTCATTAAACCCACGACCCTTTTTTAAATAGTCCTGTCTGCGTTTTATAAGCGTTCTAAACGACTTTATGAGGTGTTCAGACCTTTCCCTAAGATCAGAGCCATTTTTAACCGTGAACGTGATTAGAACAGGCTTAAGCTTACGATTTTGTTTAAGTACCTGATCAACTCGTTCAGAATATTTTTGAATTGCTTTAGAAGCACGAATACCCGCACAAAACGGACAAAGCAAATGCTGATTGCAAACATGGAATTTAGCGAGCTTAGTTTGATCTATGGTGTAAAAATTTTTGAATAGCAAAAAGTTTCCGCACTGGTTTAACTTCTGTGCAGATTTAAGGGCCTTTGTTGTTTCTTCGCTTGGTAGATCATTTGGGTAGTTTTCTTTGAATTTTGCTAGAGTCCACAAAAAGTTTTCTTGTTGCTTCGATCTATGTTTCAAAAGTCCAAAACGTGTTATTCTATCCCTGTGTTGATCTGCATTAGCAGATTGCAAACCCTTGTTATCCGTGCCGGCCAAAGCTTCTGATAACAGGGGTTTTTTATTGTCATTTTTCATGAAATTTTGTCCCCGACTTAATGAATAGTATCAAGTAAAAGTAAAAACAGGAACTTACTAAGGTAAGTTACTGTTTTTACACGAATATGGTCACGATGCCAAAACTTCGGGTTTAGCACCTTTTGCAACATAAAAAATTACGTTACGACCACTAGCCATTGCACCAACAGCAATCGCAATTTTTTTATCCACTAACTCTGCAAAGTCTCTATAGTTTTCTACCGACAGCGTAAAAAGTTCATTTTTAACGCCACCATTTAGAAGTTCCATAGCTCCCAATATTTGTACCTTGTCACGATCTTCAAACTGATCGCCTGTTTTTCTGTCTTTACCACCTTGTTGGGTAAATACGTTTAATACTGTTCCTTCAAGCTTAATCATTTAGAAACCTCATCATCTGATAGATTATTTAAGTCATAGTGACGAGACGCCAATTGATTTAGGCGAAAAAGATCATCTTCATTAAATTCAGACATAACTTGTTCAACAGCTATATCCAAAAGGTCGTTTAAGAGGTGATTACGTGGAACTTTTTTATTCTCATTTGCAAACTCATGTAGAGCTGAAATTTTAGCGAATAAATCTAAGCGAACACGGACAGGCATTTGCTTAGTAACACCCCAATAATCTGATTCAGCCTTACCAGTGATTTCCGCTACAAGCATTTGTAATTTAGTTGGTTCATCGTGGTTATTCATTTAAAAGCACCTTTGCTATTTTAATTGATTCATATTTGATTCACAGAATAATCATACACTGATTTTTTAAAAGATCAAATTGTGATTTGGATACATGGATACGGGTATACCGATATACAAGTTCACTGGTATACAGGTATGCCGATATACAAGTTCACTGGTGTACGAGTCGCCACCCATTGGGGATGGCGAAAAACTCCCGCTTAGAAATCTAAGGGGAGCTGGTGATCAGAGGGGGGAATATTTTGATTGGGATTGTGCCGATTGCTAGACAGCAATCTAAGAGGATTTATCTAGGATTCATTCATTGCGATAGCAGATCGACAAGACAGCTTTGTTAGCTGTCTTGTAGTCTTTCAGACCAACTAAAGATTACTCATATAATCTTTAGTCACCTATGAATGCCAATAGCCTATGCTCAACGTATGGGAATAAGTCGATGTTGTATAAGAACCCGTCCCAACGACGAATTCTCTCTTTCAAACGAACAATCGTTTTAGGTGGAAGTCTCCAGCGCTGTTTTTTGAACTGCGGTGCGGTACGTGGCGCATTGTGCTCCGAGCGTCGCACCTCCGCTCCGTTCCGCTCCTCGTCGTCCTTGCCTTTAGGCTCAACATGACGTGTCATTTCTAAGTCGTAGTAAGATTTTTTACCAAATACGAATCTATAGAGCATTTCTAAATACGGTAGGTCTTT
>NZ_JCAKNC010000021.1:0-5507 GCF_059515925.1 Acinetobacter sp. CY81 | reverse complement strand
GAATAATGAGCTGGCGATGACTTACTCTCACATGGGTAACCCCACACTACCATCAGCGCAAAGAGGTTTCACTTCTGAGTTCGGGAAGGGATCAGGTGGTTCACTCTTGCTATTGTCGCCAGCACAACTGTTTATGGATACTTGCTTAGGTCTTATAAAGTGCCTGAGCTTTCTACCAAATGAGTTATTAACAGATTATATCTGAGTTGAATATTGTCATACTAACGGGCTTCTGAATCAAGCTGTTTTGATGAATATCGAATCAATTGAGCTTTATACAACAACTGTTTGGGTGTTGTATAGTCAAGCCTCACGAGTAATTAGTATTGGTCAGCTTCACATATCACTATGCTTCCACATCCAACCTATCAACGTTGTAGTCTTCAACGGCTCTTTAGAGGACATATAGTCCTTGGGAAATCTTATCTTGAGGTAGGCTTCCCGCTTAGATGCTTTCAGCGGTTATCCCTTCCGAACATAGCTACCCGGCGATGCGACTGGCGTCACAACCGGTACACCAGAGGTTCGTCCACTCTGGTCCTCTCGTACTAGGAGCAGATCCTCTCAAATTTCCAACGCCCACGGTAGATAGGGACCGAACTGTCTCACGACGTTCTAAACCCAGCTCGCGTACCTCTTTAAATGGCGAACAGCCATACCCTTGGGACCTGCTTCAGCCCCAGGATGAGATGAGCCGACATCGAGGTGCCAAACACCGCCGTCGATATGAACTCTTGGGCGGTATCAGCCTGTTATCCCCAGAGTACCTTTTATCCGTTGAGCGATGGCCCTTCCATACAGAACCACCGGATCACTAAGACCTACTTTCGTACCTGCTCGACTTGTGGGTCTCGCAGTTAAGCGCGCTTTTGCCTTTATACTCTACGCGTGATTTCCGACCACGCTGAGCGCACCTTCGTACTCCTCCGTTACTCTTTAGGAGGAGACCGCCCCAGTCAAACTACCCACCAGACATGGTCCTCGCTCCAGATAATGGAGCAGAGTTAGAACCTCAATATTACCAGGGTGGTATTTCAAGATTGGCTCCACTCGAACTAGCGTCCGAGTTTCAAAGCCTCCCACCTATCCTACACAAGTAAGATCAAAGTTCAATGTCAAGCTGCAGTAAAGGTTCACGGGGTCTTTCCGTCTAGCCGCGGGTACACCGCATCTTCACGGCGAATTCGATTTCACTGAGTCTCTGCTGGAGACAGCGCCCCCATCATTATGCCATTCGTGCAGGTCGGAACTTACCCGACAAGGAATTTCGCTACCTTAGGACCGTTATAGTTACGGCCGCCGTTTACTGGGGCTTCGATCAAGAGCTTCGCTTACGCTAACCCCATCAATTAACCTTCCAGCACCGGGCAGGCATCACACCCTATACGTCCACTTTCGTGTTTGCAGAGTGCTATGTTTTTAATAAACAGTTGCAGGGGCCTGGTTTCTGTGGCTGTCAACCGCTCAGGAAGTAAATTCCATCACCGTCGACAGCGTACCTTCTCCCGAAGTTACGGTACCATTTTGCCTAGTTCCTTCAGCAGAGTTCTCTCAAGCGCTTTGGTCTACTCGACCTGACCACCTGTGTCGGTTTCGGGTACGATTCCTGTGTAACTGGAGCTTAGAGACTTTTCCTGGAAGTATGGTATCAGCCACTTCACTGCACAAGTGCAGCTTGCTATCAGTTCTCAGCATAGAGTACCCCGGATTTGCCTAAGATACATGCCTACAACCTTCCACCTGGACAACCAACGCCAGGCTGACTTAACCTTCTCCGTCCTCTCATCGCATTACACAGAAGTATTGGAATATTAACCAATTTCCCATCGACTACGCCTTTCGGCCTCGCCTTAGGGGTCGACTCACCCAGCCCCGATTAACGTTGGACTGGAACCCTTGGTCTTTCAGCGAGCGAGTTTTTCACTCGCTTTGTCGTTACTCACGTCAGCATTCGCACTTCTGATACCTCCAGCATACTTCTCAATACACCTTCATCGGCTTACAGAACGCTCCCCTACCACTTGCAATAAATTGCAAATCCGCAGCTTCGGCACATAGTTTTAGCCCCGTTACATCTTCCGCGCAGGCCGACTCGACTAGTGAGCTATTACGCTTTCTTTAAAGGGTGGCTGCTTCTAAGCCAACCTCCTAGCTGTCTATGCCTTCCCACATCGTTTCCCACTTAACTATGATTTTGGGGCCTTAGCTGGCGGTCTGGATTGTTTTCCTCTTGACTACGGACGTTAGCACCCGCAGTCTGTCTCCCGGATAGTACTCATTGGTATTCGGAGTTTGCATCGGTTTGGTAAGTCGGGATGACCCCCTAGCCGAAACAGTGCTCTACCCCCAATGGTATTCGTCCGAGGCGCTACCTAAATAGCTTTCGGGGAGAACCAGCTATCACCAGGCTTGATTAGCCTTTCACCCCTATCCACAAGTCATCCCCTGGCTTTTCAACGACAGTGGGTTCGGTCCTCCAGTTAGTGTTACCCAACCTTCAACCTGCTCATGGATAGATCGCCTGGTTTCGGGTCTACACCCAGCAACTAAACGCCCTATTAAGACTCGATTTCTCTACGGCTCCCCTATTCGGTTAACCTTGCTACTGAATGTAAGTCGCTGACCCATTATACAAAAGGTACGCAGTCACCGGACTCAATGCCGGCTCCCACTGCTTGTATGCATGCGGTTTCAGGATCTATTTCACTCCCCTCACAGGGGTTCTTTTCGCCTTTCCCTCACGGTACTGGTTCACTATCGGTCAGTCAGGAGTATTTAGCCTTGGAGGATGGTCCCCCCATATTCAGACAAGGTTTCACGTGCCCCGCCCTACTCGACATCATCATATAAGCCCTTTCGTGTACAGGACTATCACCCACTACGGTTGCACTTCCCAGAGCATTCCACTAGAACTTATATGACTTAATGGGCTTTTCCCCGTTCGCTCGCCGCTACTAAGGGAATCTCAATTGATTTCTTTTCCTAAGGGTACTGAGATGTTTCACTTCCCCTCGTTCGCCTCGTATGACTATGTATTCATCATACGATACCTGCCTTATGACAGGTGGGTTTCCCCATTCAGAAATCTCCGGATCACAGGATATTTGCCGCCTCCCCGGAGCTTATCGCAGGCTATTACGTCTTTCATCGCCTCTGACTGCCAAGGCATCCACCACATGCACTTAATTACTTGACTATACAACCCCAAACAGTCGTTTATTCTTACAAGGAGAATAAGCAACAGAGTTTGTCTTTCGACTTACTCATACAGTTGGCGTCTTGTGCATTTAAGCACTGTACAGCTTCTATTAGATTCATATACCAAAACGCTTGATTCAGTTAATCGCTAGTTTCTCATTTCTTGTAGTTACCTACTTGAAATGAGCCTTAAACAATTTATTTCAACTCAAATATATTCTGTTAATGATTAACTACGTCCTCATCGGATCGCAGGTAACTGTGATAAATCACAGAAATTAATAAACTTAAACTCAATCGTCTAATTTACTAAGTTCTATAATTTCTCAGCTTATACACTCCGAAGAATGTATGGTGGAGACTAGGAGAGTCGAACTCCTGACCTCCTGCGTGCAAAGCAGGCGCTCTACCAACTAAGCTAAGTCCCCAGCTTATCATTTATAGATTCGATGTATCTTAAGTCATGGTGGGTCTGACAAGACTTGAACTTGTGACCCCACGCTTATCAAGCGTGTGCTCTAACCAACTGAGCTACAGACCCTCAGATACATCTTCATGAAGAACAACTTGTTGTGGATTCTTACCGATCGTCAATCTTTCGTTAAGGAGGTGATCCAGCCGCAGGTTCCCCTACGGCTACCTTGTTACGACTTCACCCCAGTCATCGGCCACACCGTGGTAAGCGTCCTCCTTGCGGTTAGACTACCTACTTCTGGTGCAACAAACTCCCATGGTGTGACGGGCGGTGTGTACAAGGCCCGGGAACGTATTCACCGCGGCATTCTGATCCGCGATTACTAGCGATTCCGACTTCATGGAGTCGAGTTGCAGACTCCAATCCGGACTACGATCGGCTTTTTGAGATTAGCATCCTATCGCTAGGTAGCAACCCTTTGTACCGACCATTGTAGCACGTGTGTAGCCCTGGTCGTAAGGGCCATGATGACTTGACGTCGTCCCCGCCTTCCTCCAGTTTGTCACTGGCAGTATCCTTAAAGTTCCCGGCTTAACCCGCTGGCAAATAAGGAAAAGGGTTGCGCTCGTTGCGGGACTTAACCCAACATCTCACGACACGAGCTGACGACAGCCATGCAGCACCTGTATCAGAGTTCCCGAAGGCACCAATCCATCTCTGGAAAGTTCTCTGTATGTCAAGACCAGGTAAGGTTCTTCGCGTTGCATCGAATTAAACCACATGCTCCACCGCTTGTGCGGGCCCCCGTCAATTCATTTGAGTTTTAGTCTTGCGACCGTACTCCCCAGGCGGTCTACTTATCGCGTTAGCTGCGCCACTAAAGTCTCAAAGACCCCAACGGCTAGTAGACATCGTTTACGGCATGGACTACCAGGGTATCTAATCCTGTTTGCTCCCCATGCTTTCGTACCTCAGTGTCAGTATTAGGCCAGATGGCTGCCTTCGCCATCGGTATTCCTCCAGATCTCTACGCATTTCACCGCTACACCTGGAATTCTACCATCCTCTCCCATACTCTAGTCTCCCAGTATCGAATGCAATTCCTAAGTTAAGCTCAGGGATTTCACATCCGACTTAAAAGACCACCTACGCACGCTTTACGCCCAGTAAATCCGATTAACGCTCGCACCCTCTGTATTACCGCGGCTGCTGGCACAGAGTTAGCCGGTGCTTATTCTGCGAGTAACGTCCACTATCCAAGAGTATTAATCTCGGTAGCCTCCTCCTCGCTTAAAGTGCTTTACAACCAAAAGGCCTTCTTCACACACGCGGCATGGCTGGATCAGGGTTCCCCCCATTGTCCAATATTCCCCACTGCTGCCTCCCGTAGGAGTCTGGGCCGTGTCTCAGTCCCAGTGTGGCGGATCATCCTCTCAGACCCGCTACAGATCGTCGCCTTGGTAGGCCTTTACCCCACCAACTAGCTAATCCGACTTAGGCTCATCTATTAGCGCAAGGCCCGAAGGTCCCCTGCTTTCTCCCGTAGGACGTATGCGGTATTAGCATTCCTTTCGAAATGTTGTCCCCCACTAATAGGCAGATTCCTAAGCATTACTCACCCGTCCGCCGCTAAGTAAAGTAGCAAGCTACTCTTCCCCGCTCGACTTGCATGTGTTAAGCCTGCCGCCAGCGTTCAATCTGAGCCATGATCAAACTCTTCAGTTTAATATTGCTTAGTGCCTTAAAGGGCACCAATCTTGGCTCATCAATTTTCTGACAAATATTTCTCAAATAAACTTCGAGTAATTTCTACCATCAATCAATGAAAATAATTTCGATCAATCAATCAGTAAAAATCCACACAAGTTGTTCTTCATAATCTCTTAATGATCTT
>NZ_JCAKNC010000020.1:0-13792 GCF_059515925.1 Acinetobacter sp. CY81 | reverse complement strand
TTGTTAGAACCCATTTAAATTGTCTATATTCTCACCAATAAAAATGTCTAGTTTATGATGGTTTTTATCATCATGGACTGGATATAAAATATAGATGCTGATCACTATGTCTGATAAAGAAATTCAACGTCTTGCAGTTCTGCAAGAGGTTCGAGATCATCGTATTACCCAAGTCCGTGCTGCTGAAATCCTGAATCTTTCCACTCGTCAAATTACCCGGTTATTGCAGAAGCTCCATCAAGACGGTGTTTCAGGTCTGGCGCATGCCAGTCGTGGTCACCCGGGTCATCATCGCCATGATGAGTTATTAAAATCAAAGTGCCTTTCCATTATTTCTGAACATCTGCTCGGATTTGGACCCACCTTGGCGCATGAGAAGCTCAGCAGCATGTTTGACCTGAATATCCCTGTAGAAACGCTTCGGCGCTGGATGACTGCAAATGAGCTCTGGATTCCGCGATCCAAACGTCTAAAACGCCCATATCAGCCACGCTATAACCGGGATTGCTTGGGTGAGCTGATTCAGATTGATGGCTCATATCATGACTGGTTTGAAGGCCGAGCCGCCAAATGCTGCTTGCTGGTTTATATCGATGATGCCACTGGAAAGCTGTTGCATCTGCGCTTTTGTGAAGCGGAAACGACCTTTGATTACATGCTTTCAACCCGAGCCTACATTGAGCAATATGGGAAGCCCTTGGCCTTTTATAGCGATAAACACTCGGTATTCCGAGTCAATCAGAAATCGAGCCAAGACAGCAAGATCACGCAATTTGGGCGGATTCTGAACGAGTTAAACATTGATATTATCTTCGCCAACTCACCACAGGCCAAAGGCCGCGTAGAACGAGCGAATAGAACCCTTCAGGACCGTTTGATCAAGGAGATGCGCCTAGAAGGCATCGGTTCGATTGCTGAAGCCAATGCATGGCTACCCTGCTTTATTGAGCATTTCAATCAGAGGTTCGCCAAATGTGCGAGAAACTCAAAGAATTTACATCGGCCCTTAACCGAATCTGATCTTGAACTGGATGATATTTTTACCTGGCAGGAACCGCGTAAGGTCACCAAGAATCTAACCCTGACCTATGACAAATGTATTTATATGCTTGAACCGACTGAATTAAACCAGAAATTAGTTGGGCAATATATTTCATTTCTAGAGTATCCGGATGGGACTGTGGCCCTCATGCATCAAGGACGAAAGCTCAACTACAGCATCTTCAATAAATTGGCTGGGCTACAGCAAAATGAGATTGTTGAAAATAAACGTTTAGGTTCAGTTCTAGCGCATATTCAACAGCAGCATGAAGCATTGGAAAAACAGAATAAACGTTCAAGAACAAACAAAAGTATGCCAAGTCGTAAAGCTCAGAAAGCCGGTATTGAACAAAGAAAGTTGAATCCTGTGCTTGACTCTTGTCGTTAAAAACAGGACATTTTAAATGGTTTATCGCATAGACATTTTAATTGGTGAATACCAATTTTGGGCTGACGGAGCCACGCATCGGTCGTCCACGGCAGTAGGTAATTGTGCTTTCCTACATAGGCTGAGATTACGATTCACACACCGCATCGACACGTTCTCAAACCGAACAGATCACTTTTCTCTGTGAGGGTTTCCCCAACATACAACTTAAAGCTTTTCTGAACTACTCATCACGTTGTTGCTTTGTCGATATTCCCTAGTAACAACTTAATCCGTGGTGCGCTAGCGTCGCTTAATCCTTCCACCCACACCATCAGAACCCACAAAATATGTAGATTGAGCAAATCCTAGCAAAATTTTAAAAATCAGATTTCGTTTGGTTGGGTTTCAGCATATTTAGCTCATAAATAAAAATATTTAAGAACTGAAGTTGAACATCTGGAACGTTTGATGACCTTTTCAGAGCGAATGAATAGAACTATTTTTTATCTATTTTTTTTTGTTTTAATATTTCATATTCAAATAACTTTTGACCGTCGTAACTGTAGGAAGCCAAACCGTCTATAACTTTAATAAATAATTCAATGTCCTCAAAATATGTAGATTCTTTTGTAGAAATGGCACTATAAATTTTTGTTTTAGAAACTTTTTTCCAAAAGTTCGCATTATTTACAATACTATTTGTGACCTTACTCCTATCTTCTGGCATTTCTTTATTTAGTTTCTTAAAGGCTGCTAACACTGCCCCGCCTAGCTCAAATTTAAGTTGATTCTCTGCTTTGCGTTTTTTACCTGCATCCTTTTTTTGGATCTGACTCAAATAAAGCTCAAGATCCTTCAATTTCAGTTGTTGAGCCTTGAAACGGTAATAGCGCGTACACATCGTTTTTAGAATATTACGTTCAGCTAGATCTAAATTTCCCTTTTGATCATCCTGGTACAGATCTACGATTTTTTGTTCATATTCAGTTTTAAGAGGCAGATTGTTCAACTCTTCAAATAACAATGTGATCTTTAGATGTTCGCGATAGGGTTTTAAAGCCTCTTTCACTAAAATCTGCTGTGCTTCAGACAACAACTCAAAATTAAAGTCTTCGGCTTGTAATACATCAATGACCTGGTTTTGTAATTCGGTCCGAGGATCTTTCTCTAGTAAAAATTCCACAAAGCAATGTAACTCTGCAACTTTAAGTAATTGAGCAGGTCTACCACGTTTTTTTGTTTTTTCGAGAGTCATCATCTACCGCCAAATTTCAGAGCTGCAACCTATGTAAATATGGTTTTACCATATTTACATAGGGCAGTCTGAAAATAATTATTTAAATTAAAAATAAATTTTCTTGAAAAGAAAATTTATTTTTAATTTAAATAATTCGCACTTGACAGTTTCTACCTATTGGAGAAACTAGTACGCAAGGGAGCATATCTCCCTTGACCCTCTTTTACCGGTTTTTCAGCCATTGAGGCATTCAAAATCCGGACACTTTTTATTTCGTTTCACTGCATAAAAATCGGTATCAACCCAACAGAGGTACGTATGGCCAGCTACCATTTCAGCGTCAAAAGTAAAAACAAAGGCTATGCCTTAGGCCATTACCTCTACATTTCCAGACTCATGCAATACGAAGGTATCCGAAAAACCAGTAATGAGACCATAGAACACATTGAAGCTGGCCATTGTATGCCTGCCTTCGTGAAAGATCCGATCGCATTTTGGCAAGCAGCAGACACTTATGAGCGTGCCAATGCCAAAGCATATATGGAATACGAAATTGCCCTACCAAATGAATTCACGCCAGAACAGCGTAAAATGCTCATAGAGACGTTTTTAGAAAAACATGTAGCTAACCGCAACTATCCGCATTCATACGCCATACACAACGTAAAATCGCGCATCAGTGGCGAAGATCAGCCCCACTGTCACCTAATGTTCTCATTGAAAGCCGATGACGGTATTGAACGAACAGCCGAACAGTATTTCAAACGCTATAACGCAAAAGACCCATCAAAAGGCGGTGCAAAGAAGATCCAACTCCAAGAAAATCACGAAGACTATTCCGCTTTCCTAATCTATATCCGCAAACAATGGGAAAACCATCTCAATGATGCCCTGGCCAAATACTGCCCCACTATCACCTACCATCTGGATGGCCAAGACATCACCATCAAGAATCAAGTTTCAGCAGACAGCTATGAAAAATACAATGAGATCCACAGTACCTTGTACCTTCCAGAACCGAAACTCGGTGTTGGCAAACAAAATGCGACCCCTGAATACCTAGCAGAGATCCAAAAGATCAGAGAACACAACCAGCAAGAACGAGAACTAGAAGAACGGCAAAAATACTTAGATCAACAACATGAATATTTTTATAGTGCTGAAAACAACCCATTTTCATCATTGGAAGTGATGTATTACCTGAATTACTTAATCAAGAATGCAAAAAATAAGGACAAACTAAAAAATGATTTGAATGAAATTATCAAAAACCAAGGCCCTATACTCAAACAAGAGGCTTGGTCCATCTATGAAATGAATGAAAAACTAGAAGACTCAAGACGTAACAGTACCCCATGTTTTGAGTTTGAAGTGCATTCCCAGCCAAAGTATTCATTACCCATGCAGAATAAGCCCCCTCAACCGGTTCAACCCAAACAGCCAAAGCCAAAATCTGATGATTATGATTATGGTGGTCCTGGTTTTTAAAATTATCTGGCTTTATTCAGGCCTTACAGAGCGAGTGTCTACGAGCGAACAGACCCAATTAAAATTTTCGCCATGCTTTTTCTCTGATTACAAGCTCCCCTTTGTGGCTGAGATATAGATACAGAGCATCCCGAAGGGTGCGAACAGATTTAATTTGCTTCTAGGTCGAGCGAAGCGAGCATAAAAAAACTTATGAGCGAAGCGAATTCCGAGTTGCTTTTGCTTTTTTGAAGTAATAACGAGATTAACCAAAAAAATTGCCCCTTCGAACTGAGCGTAAGCGAAGTTCAATAGAGTTTGAGCGTAGCGAAAACATAGGGCAATTTTTTTAACTCTTTTTAATTAAATTTAATATTTTTAAATCTTTTATGGTTACTTAATATAATGATATTTATATAATTATTTAACTATATGACACCATTTACTTACCAATATGACACCGTTTACTTACCAATATGACACCGTTTACTTACCAATATGACACCGTTTACTTACCATTTGACACCATATATTTTTTATGGTGTATTAACACCAATAATAATTAACGGTGCTTTATTTTGAAAAGAGAATTTGTAGTAAAAGATAATGTACTTATAAATGCTAGTTATTCATTAAGTCTAGTTGAGCAACGATTGATGATACTTGCAATTATTGTTGCAAGAAAAAGTGGCGACTTAAGTTGGGATATTGATCATTGGTACGGTAAACCAGTTCAAATTCCAGCTGAAAGTTATGAAATAACTTTCAATGTTACTAGGCAGGCCTCTTATCTTGCACTAAAAGAAGCTGCTAAAAATCTTTTTGAAAGACGTTTCAGTTATCAAGAAGAACGAGTAAAAGGTATTGCCCAAAAAACTAGCCGATGGGTTTCTGATATTGCTTATATTGATTCGACAGCAACAGTTGAAATCACATTTTCACCTGTCGTTTTACCGCTAATTACTAATTTAGAGAAACATTTTACGAGTTACGAGATAGAGCAAGTCAGTAATTTAAATAGCCCATATGCAGTTCGCCTATATGAATTAATAATTTCTTGGCGTAGTACAAAAAAGACCCCAATTATTGATTTACAGGATTTTCGAAATCGTATTGGCGTGTTGGAAAACGAGTATCAGCGTATGGAATTATTTAAAAGACGGGTTTTAGAACCAGCTATCAGTCAAATTAACACTCATACAGATATTATTGCCCAGTATGAGCAGCATAAACGTGGGCGTTCAATTATTGGATTTTCATTTACCTTTAAACAAAAAGTCGTTAACACTGATAGAAAAACTCCGACTACTCTGAGTCTGTTCTCAAAAATGACAGATGCACAACGTCACCTTTTTGCAAATAAGCTTTCTGAGCTTCCAGACATGAATAAATATTCTCAAGGTACAGAAAGCTATGCACAATTTGCAGTTCGAATTGCTGAAATGTTACAAGACAAAGAGAAATTTGAAGAACTTTTACCATATCTTAGAAAGGTAGGATTTAGCACAAAATAAATTTCATGTTCAGGTAGGATGTTCAGATGAACATCCGTGTACATGCACTGAGGGACTACATTGAACACAACAAAATTTAGCGTTATGGACGCAAGTAAAGCCTTTAAAAAATCACGTACAACAATATATGAGGCTTTAAAAAATGGTGAATTATCAAGAGATCATGATGGACTTATAGACTTATCTGAACTTATCAGAGTTTATGGCAATCCTGTCGGTGTTCAGTCCAGTACACGCACTGAACAAGTTCAGAAGGATGTACCTGTACACGTCCAATCTGAGGTTGAAACTGTTCTAAAAGATCAAATCACCTTACTTAAAAATCAGTTGGATTTAGCAAATCAAAGAGAAAAGTCTTTGATGCAACATATCGAAGATCTTACTCATAGAATTGAGTTTAAAGGTGTCCTAGAGCCATCTAAACAAGAAGATCAAAACCAGTCTGCAATGGATACTACAATCAATACAAATCAGACTGTTCGACAGAATAGCTCTGAGGTATTAGCTAATCCAGAGCAGACAGAAAATAAGCGGATTCCCGTGCCGGAACAGGTTGAACCGGAGCAGCCGAAAAGAGGGTGGTTAAGCCGGTTTTTCTTGCCAAATGGCTAAAGGAATTATTCAACTGAGCTAATCAAAAGCGTGAAACATTGATCAAAGAATAGCCGTGGAACGTGAATAATCATGAAAAAGCCGTTCCAGTGCGCTGAACCCTGGAACGGCTTGGTATAAGTTAATGATTTAGAAGGGATAAATCAAAGCATTTCGTATAAGGTGTATTATGTTAATTTTAGGAAATCTTAACTTTACATAGATAAAACTAATATATTATTTTTCTTATAATTTCATAAATATCAATTGTCTAATAAAGCTTTAAATCCTATTGCTAAGTCTGTATTGTTCTATCAGAAAGATACTATAGAGCGTAATATGCATAATTTTTCAGTAACAGATTTAGATCAACTCATCGAAAATACGTTAAAAGAAAACAAAGATACCAGTAAGGTATTGATTGGATATAAGTTATTTCACGATCTCATGAATGATCCTAAATTTTATGAAGAGGTCACTAATTCAGCTCTTAGTTCAACTAAAAGAAAATATAAAAATCTGAAAATTAAGATTACGACTGATGAGTATCAGCTTAACTTTGATTAAGATATTGATACTTAAGTTAAAATTTCTAAATTAAGTATTGTAGAATTTTTTACTTATCTACTTTTTTATTGTTTTAAAATACGATAAAGTGATATTTCATTTCCTGATTAAGCCCCATATGCGCCCCCGAATACGTAAGTTTTTACATTCTCTTTATTCATCACCAAATTCGAAAGTCCTCGAATTAAAATATAACTTAAGCGGTTATAGTGATTTGGACTTACTCAAAAAAAATAAGAAATCTAACTGTCAAAACATTAGAGCAGCTATTACAAGTATTCTATATGAGCGTGGCTATACTCCAGCCGAAATTTCTTTATTAACGAACGAATAGCTTGAATCAAAAAGCCCCCATAATTTTATGAGGGCTTTTTCAATTGCTCATTACCTTAAAGTAATCATAACAGTCTTGATATGATTGGCTTCTAGTTCGATTACTTCAAAGTGTGCACCTTGATAATCTAGCGTTGATCCAACCTCTACCACACCATTAGATTTATCCAGAATCAGCCCTGCAACACTAATATAGCCTGCATCGTACTCTACCAGATCTAATCCTGATACGAGTTCAAGCTGATAAAGATCTAACATGCCGGATGCTTTCCATGTGTGGTCATCTAGCTTCACCAAATCTAGTTGTTCGTCTGCATCAGGAAATTCACCTGCAATTGCTTCAAATACATCAAGCGGTGAAATTAAGCCTTGTACATTACCAAATTCATCATTGACTAAAACCAATGAACCTTTAGACGTTCGTAAAGTATTAATCGCATCAATCACTTTCATGTTTTCAAAAATGAAAATTGGACGATGACGTTTAATTAGTGCCTTCAGCTGTTCCTGATCATCCAGTACTTCTAATATTTCTTTAGCACGAACGACACTTAAGACTTTATCCAAACTACCTCGACAAACGGGAAATAGGCTGTGTGGGACAGATAGTACCTGTTCACGGATTTTTTCAGGTGTCTCGTTTACATTGATCCAGGAGATTTGACTTCGTGGAGTCATGATAGAAGCAACCGATCTTTCAGCTAGGGTAAGTACCCCTCCAATCATATAGCGTTCTTCATCCGCAAATGCTTCTTGGGCTTCAGCATGACGAGGACTATCTGAGACCGTTTCCATTTTTCCACCCATCAATCTTAAAATTGAGTCGGCAGTACGATGACGTAATGGGATTTTTGATTCATGCTTTGTTGCGTTGCGTTGGCTAAACTGGTTAAAAGCTTCAATCACAATTGCAACACCGATACCCGAATAGATGTAACCTTTTGGAATATGGAAGCCAAAGCCTTCTGCTATTAAGCTAATACCAATTAAGAGCAAGAAACTTAAGCAGAGGATAATTACAGTAGGGTGACGGTTTACAAAACTGGTGAGGGGTTTAGATGCAACCAACATGACAACCATAGCTACAATCATAGCCACCATCATCACATAAATATTATCTACCATCCCAATCGCGGTAATAACCGAGTCTAATGAGAACACGGCATCTAACACTACGATCTGAGCTACAACTGCTGTAAAACTTGCATATACAACATTGGTTGTAACATGTACTTCTGTCTTACCTTCCATTCGCTCATGCAATTCACTGACTGCTTTATAAAGCAGGAATAAACCACCAAATAAGAGAATCAGATCTCGACCAGAGAAGGTCCAGTCAAAGACTGTAATCAATGGTCTGGTCAAAGTGACTAACCAAGCAATTGCAAACAATAAGCCCAAACGCATTAACAATGCTAAGGATAGACCTATGATACGAGCTTTATCACGCTGCTCAGGAGGAAGTTTATCTGCCAAAATGGCAATAAAGACTAGGTTATCGATACCTAAAACAATTTCTAAAACAATCAGGGTGAGTAAGCCTACCCAAATTCCAGGATCTAACAAGAATTCCATTAGACCATCTCCTCTAAAAATCTAAGAGAAGTTTTGCTTTTTTTAAAGTTTGTACCCGGCGAAGGATCCATCTAAGTTTAACCTTTTTAATATACCTAAATTGATTATGCATAATCTTAAAGTTCAGGGTTTAGCTTTTTTATGATTTTTTTGCAAAATTTATCTCTTTAAAAATGTTAATTTAATTCTAATTTTTAAACTGTTACATCTCCATTTAACATAATGGGCATTATGCGAACTCCAATCTTCTTATTCTAATAAAAACAATCAGTTAATTATTTTACATAATTCAAAAACACCCTGAAAATCCGGCTTCGATATAAGTCGGTTTCTTTTTGAGCATTTTTGATATATTCTGCCAATAAAATTGGCTAATATTTGATCAATTTTATGTTTTTTTCAACTTTATCAACTGTCACACAACCGAAATAATCCCCATTTTCTGCGGACAAGTTTACGGATAATTTCTGGTCCATTTTGTACGCCCTGGCGCACATCAATTCCAGTATTTTACGTCTATCCCGATTCCCAGTAATTTCCTATGATAAGGACATCGAGAGTAGGATGCTCCAGACAACAATAACAAATGACAGCAAAGGAAAATGCTGGTCCGACAGGAGTCAGATCAGAGTGCCTAATACGTAAAAAAGCCCAACAGGATGTTGGGCTTTTTTATTGCCTAAGTTAAGGCTGATCGGTAGTTAATTCACATTGGTTAATGAGCTTAATCAAGGAATTTTGCACATATTCTTCAAACTCAATACCTTGTTCTTTCGTTATTTTTTCAATTTTTTTAAGAACTTCACTATCTAATTCAAATTCTATTTTTTGTGATGTTTCCATTAGTAAATCATAGTTGTTTTCGACCATCTTTTTAAAAGTTTCTTTTACATCATTTGTTGATGGGACGTTGAAAGATAAGCGTAGTGAACTATTGATAATTTCAACATGGGTATGGCCGATATATTCTGTACTTTTTCCTATAAATTCTAAATGCTTCATCCCGATCCTTAAGTGTAGTGATCCTCAGGTCATCATACTCATTGTGTATGATTATTTGCAAAGTCATTCAATCCCCCTTAAAATATAGACCATAATCTATATTTTGGTTGTAATATGTGGACAGTCATTACAACGGATCTGTTTAATGAATGGCTTGAACAGCAAGATGAAACAACACAAGAAAAAGTCTTAGCTGCTTTGGTTATTCTGCAACAGCAAGGGCCAAGTTTAGGTCGTCCCTTAGTAGATACAGTCTACAACTCTAAATTTACCAATATGAAGGAACTGCGTGTTCAGCATCGAGGTAAACCGCTAAGGGCATTTTTCGCATTCGATCCATTACGACAGGCCATTGTGCTGTGTATTGGAGATAAGAGTGGTAAAAAGCGTTTTTATACAGATATGCTAGTTATTGCAGATCAGCAATACGAACTTCATCTCTCAACTTTAGGAGAACAATCTGATGGCTAAGACCCTACAAGAATTATTAGCTAGTCGCTCTCCAGAGAGCCAAGCTCGTATTCAACAAATGGCTGATGAGTTATTACTAGAAAACCAGCTTTATCTAATTCGTGAAGAATTAGAAATTTCTCAAAAAGAATTGGCTGAAACCCTTGGTATCAAACAGCCATCACTTTCAGCAATCGAAAATCGTGGGAATGATTTAAAGCTTTCAACGATGAAAAAGTATGTTGAAGCGATGGGAGGAAAACTTCGTATTGATGTAGAGCTTCCAACAGGAAAACATATAGGATTCAATGTATAACAATAAAAATGGGAGCTTAAGCTCCCATTTTTGATTTCGCATAAGGTGTATTATGTTAATTTTAGAGATTCTACATAAATGTAGAATCTCTTTAACTTAGATTTTGGCGTGTGTTCCATATTTATCAATCATATTTGTGCTGGCCTCATTTAAGCCACGTACAGTCACATTGACACCATTCTTTTGGAATTTACTTATTACTGAATCAAGCATAGCGACTGATGTCACATCCCAAATATGGGCATGGGTTAAATCAATAATCACATCCTTAACATCTTCCTTAAAGTCAAAACTCTGCATGAATTTTTCAGAAGAACTAAAGAAGATCTGACCATGTAAGTCATATAAGCGATGCGCACCCTCTAAAGTAGATTCCACATGGATATCATTCTCTAACTTGTTCGCAAGGAACAATGCAGACAATAGAACACCTGTTAATACGCCTAAAGCTAGGTTATGTGTTGCTACAACGACTACGACAGTAGCTACCATTACAATATTGCTACTTTTAGGATTTTCCTTGAATGTTTTTAATGAATTCCAATCAAAGGTACTGATGGAAACCATAATCATGACAGCCACTAGCGCAGCCATTGGAATGACCTTAAGCCAATCACTAATAAAGACTACGAGAATTAAAAGAAAGATACCTGCTGAGAATGTTGATAAGCGAGTAAGACCGCCAGATTTAACATTAATCATGGATTGACCAATCATGGCACAACCAGCCATACCCCCCATGAAACCAGATGCTATATTCGCAATGCCTTGTCCTTTACATTCTTGGAATTTATCACTTGGGGTATCTGTCATTTCATCTACGATAGTTGCAGTCATCATCGATTCAAGTAGACCCACTGCTGCCAATGCAACTGAATACGGCAAAATGATCATTAATGTTTCAATATTCAAAGGAATATTAGGAATCAAAAACATTGGAAGTGTGTCAGGTAAAGCCCCCATATCCCCAACTGTCCGCACATCAATTCCCAAGGCGATTGCCAGTAATGTAATCGCAATAATACAAACAAGAGGAGAAGGTAATAATTTTCCTAATTTAGGGATTAAAGGAAATAAATAGATAATGCCTAGACCTAGTGCTACCAAAGCATAAACATGCCAAGTCACATTAGTTAATTCAGGTAACTGTGCCATAAAAATTAAGATTGCCAAGGCATTTACAAAGCCAATCACGACAGACTTAGAAACAAAGCGCATCAACTTAGCCAGTTTTAAATATCCTGCTAATATTTGAATAACACCAGTCAAAATTGTTGCAGCAAGTAGGTATTCAAGCCCATGTTCTTTGACCAACGTGACCATGAGCAGCGCCATAGCACCTGTAGCAGCTGAAATCATAGCTGGACGACCACCAACGAATGAAATCACTACTGCAATACAGAACGAGGCGTACAAGCCAACTTTGGGGTCTACGCCTGCAATGATTGAAAATGCGATAGCTTCTGGAATGAGTGCAAGACCTACAACTAGCCCTGCAAGCACATCCCCACGGATGTTAGAGAACCATTGTTCTCGGATATTAGATAACATACAAATAGCCTGATTTTTGGAATTTTAGATAGGCTAGTGACGTGACATATACGACACACAAGCGACTACACCACATCACTAGACAGTGATGAGTTATTTACTGATTTAAGAGGTAAATAAACTTAAGGTGGCGTAAGTGTCATAAAGGAGAGAACTTGTTGTGGTGGATTTTCGAAAGCAAGGATAACAGTTAATATCTTCTCTATCTATTATGAGAGGGAAATAAGCTAGAAATCCAAGCAAACTTACCTAAAAAACTCCCTATTTAACATAATGGGCGTTATACGAAACCCCATTGTTAGAACCCATTTAAATTGTCTATATTCTCACCAATAAAAATGTCTAGTTTATGATGGTTTTTATCATCATGGACTGGATATAAAATATAGATGCTGATCACTATGTCTGATAAAGAAATTCAACGTCTTGCAGTTCTGCAAGAGGTTCGAGATCATCGTATTACCCAAGTCCGTGCTGCTGAAATCCTGAATCTTTCCACTCGTCAAATTACCCGGTTATTGCAGAAGCTCCATCAAGACGGTGTTTCAGGTCTGGCGCATGCCAGTCGTGGTCACCCGGGTCATCATCGCCATGATGAGTTATTAAAATCAAAGTGCCTTTCCATTATTTCTGAACATCTGCTCGGATTTGGACCCACCTTGGCGCATGAGAAGCTCAGCAGCATGTTTGACCTGAATATCCCTGTAGAAACGCTTCGGCGCTGGATGACTGCAAATGAGCTCTGGATTCCGCGATCCAAACGTCTAAAACGCCCATATCAGCCACGCTATAACCGGGATTGCTTGGGTGAGCTGATTCAGATTGATGGCTCATATCATGACTGGTTTGAAGGCCGAGCCGCCAAATGCTGCTTGCTGGTTTATATCGATGATGCCACTGGAAAGCTGTTGCATCTGCGCTTTTGTGAAGCGGAAACGACCTTTGATTACATGCTTTCAACCCGAGCCTACATTGAGCAATATGGGAAGCCCTTGGCCTTTTATAGCGATAAACACTCGGTATTCCGAGTCAATCAGAAATCGAGCCAAGACAGCAAGATCACGCAATTTGGGCGGATTCTGAACGAGTTAAACATTGATATTATCTTCGCCAACTCACCACAGGCCAAAGGCCGCGTAGAACGAGCGAATAGAACCCTTCAGGACCGTTTGATCAAGGAGATGCGCCTAGAAGGCATCGGTTCGATTGCTGAAGCCAATGCATGGCTACCCTGCTTTATTGAGCATTTCAATCAGAGGTTCGCCAAATGTGCGAGAAACTCAAAGAATTTACATCGGCCCTTAACCGAATCTGATCTTGAACTGGATGATATTTTTACCTGGCAGGAACCGCGTAAGGTCACCAAGAATCTAACCCTGACCTATGACAAATGTATTTATATGCTTGAACCGACTGAATTAAACCAGAAATTAGTTGGGCAATATATTTCATTTCTAGAGTATCCGGATGGGACTGTGGCCCTCATGCATCAAGGACGAAAGCTCAACTACAGCATCTTCAATAAATTGGCTGGGCTACAGCAAAATGAGATTGTTGAAAATAAACGTTTAGGTTCAGTTCTAGCGCATATTCAACAGCAGCATGAAGCATTGGAAAAACAGAATAAACGTTCAAGAACAAACAAAAGTATGCCAAGTCGTAAAGCTCAGAAAGCCGGTATTGAACAAAGAAAGTTGAATCCTGTGCTTGACTCTTGTCGTTAAAAACAGGACATTTTAAATGGTTTATCGCATAGACATTTTAATTGGTGAATACCA
>NZ_JCAKNC010000019.1:0-24277 GCF_059515925.1 Acinetobacter sp. CY81 | reverse complement strand
AATTGTTTGCTTTGCGCGTCATAGTAGTTGCTGAGGTTTTGGTTCAGCTTTTCGATTTGGTTGTTGCTGGATGCGGTCGCTTGGTCTTCGCCTTTAAGGTCTTGCATCCATGCTGGGCTGAAGTGCCAGGCTTGTTCTAAGCCTAAGCTTGCGTTGTCTTGGTTGTTGCTGTGTTGGTGTTTGCTTTGTACCGTGCCTGCGCCTTCTTCTTGTTCGAGCACATCGGCTTGCCAGCGTTGGACGTGGACTGCGGTCGGTTGGATGCTGCGTTGTCCGATGAAGCTGGTGATACTGTCTTGTTTTTCTGTCGCACTGCTGCGGTGGAAGCGGATGTTTCTGCGTGCTAGGGCTTGGTATTGACTGTTGTCATCAATCAAGCGAAGTTTTTGGGCTTCGATGGGTGTTGCTGAGACTGGCACGTGGAGTTGTGCTTCGTCGATTAGCCAGTTGATGCCTTCGCTACGCATTAAACGCGTCAGGAAGTCGTAGTCCGTTTCGTTGCTTTGCATGATGAACGGACGGACGTCGTATTGTTGTTGAAGTCCACTGAGATCTAGGCTTAGGCTTGCTGCAAACAGTGGGCTTTTGTTTTGCCATTCTTGGAAGATGGTTTCAATGACTTCAACCGCTGATTTGTTCATGAACACACGGCTGTTGCGGCGTTTGTGCCACAGTGTGGTTGCGTCTTCTAAGTTGAGTTTGTAGAGGGTCAGTGAGCCATCACTTTGCCCTTGGGCTGCTTCGGTGATCAGACCTGTGGTTCTGAACAGTGTGCCATTTTCGGTCACTTGGTCTACGGCTACTTGGCAACCGATGAATTCTTTGAGGGAGATGGTGGCATTGGTAGATAAACAGATCAGTTCTGCTTTTACGCCTTCGTTAAGCGTGTGTTGTCCGTCTATGCGTTGTAGAAAGACTTCTTGATTTAGACTTGGATTCGAGAATTGTACGTGTATTGCTCGTTTTTGAGCAGTTAATCCAAGTTTTTCTATAGCCGAAAATATGTTGGCAAGCATGGTTATTATCTTTTTTTAGCGTTTCTTTAGAATGCTTTCTATTTAATCAAATTTTATTCAAATTAGACAGCATTTTTAGCTAAAAACTTGTTTTAGTGTGTAAAAAAGACGATTAATAAATCGTCTTTTTTAAAATCATAATCGATCTAAATTATAGATCATTCATTAACTCTGCACTCATGCCGACTGTGTTATAACCAGCGTCAACATACATAATTTCACCCGTAATACCATTTGCCCAAGGTGAACATAAGAACAATGCAGCATTACCGACGTCTTCAATCGTCACATTACGTTTAAGTGGTGAAACTTTCTCATTCACGTCTAACATTTTACGGAATGATTTAATGCCTGATGCTGCAAGTGTACGAATTGGCCCTGCTGAAATTGCATTTACGCGGATACCATCTTGACCCAAGCTTGAAGCTAAATAACGAACACCAGCTTCTAAAGATGCTTTCGCCATGCCCATTACGTTGTAGTTCGGCATCACTCGTTCAGAACCTTGATACGTTAAGGTTAGTAAGCAGCCTTGGCGTACTTGCAATAATGGTTTCGCTGCACGAGCCATCGCAATAAAGCTATAAGCACTAATATCATGTGCAATTTTGAAACCTTCACGATCTGTGACGTCAGTAAAATCACCATCTAAAGTATGTGCAGGCGCAAAACCAATTGAATGCACAACACCATCTAAACCATCCCAATGTTTAGCCAGTTCTACAAATGCTTGATCAATATCAGCATCAACAGCAACATCACACGGAAAAACGAGTTTTGAACCAAATTGCTCAGCAAAATCATCAACACGTTTTTTTAACTTTTCATTTGGATATGTGAATGCAAGTTCAGCACCTTGGCTATGTAGTGCTTGCGCAATACCAAAAGCGATCGAAAGTTTACTTGCGATACCCGCGATAAGGAAACGTTTACCTGCCAATAATCCTTGTGACATGTGATTCTCACTCAAAATAATTTTCATGCATAATGCCAAGTCTAGAGCATTAACGAAATTGCATAATGCGCCTTTTTTGAATTTCTTTGTTAAAGCATTCAGATTTTCATCAGATCAAATCAAAAAAGCCAATCATGTGATTGGCTTTTCTAAAGATTAGCTTTTCGAAAGAGAAGCGAAAATAAGCTTAATCGTCGCTACCCAAGAACCCAATTAAGCGTAAAAATGAGAAGTACATCCAAACCAAAGTTGCGAGCAATGCAATACCACACAACCATTCTGTTGCTTTTGGCGCTTGTTGAGCTGCAGCTGATTCAATTAAATCAAAATCTAAAATCAAACTTAAAGAGGCAATAATGGCAACAAATGCAGCGAAGCCAATCCCTAACCAATTATTTTCAAATACATAAGGAATGCTTGAACTAAACGCCAAACTCATAACAAATTGCACCACAAAGACCAATGCAATGGCGATAGACGCCGAAATAATGACCGATTTAAATTTTTCAGTTGCACGGATAATCTTTGCACGATACAAAGCAAACATCACTAAAGTGGTAATGAACGTTGCCAATAATGCCTTAACAGGAACACCTGGATATTTCATTTGGAAAATCATTGAAATACCGCCCAAAAAAGCCCCTTCAAACAATGCATAAGGAATTGCTAAAGTCCGTGCAGTATTCGGTTTAAATGTGGTAACCATTGCCAAAATAAAGCCACCAATCGCGCCGATAAATGCTGCCCCATAGGCAATCGACATATTCATGGTCAATAAACAATAGAAAAATAATGAAATACCCACCACTGTGGCAATCACGGTCAATAAAATTGACTTCTGAATAGCGCCTTGCACAGTCATCGGTTGAGCACCATCACTGTAGACATCAGCACGAGTTAAAATAGGATTATTACTTTGCATAGATTCTCTCTTTCTAATAATTGATTGTTGAGGAACTCGAAATCAAAAGCCAACGATGATTGACATATCTGATTTGACTAAAAAATACATACATTCGTTATTATAAAGGATGATTAAAGAATCACCAAAAAACAAACAAAAAAAGAGGCATTAGCCTCCTTTTATGTCTTTATTCGCCTTTGATAAGACAAATAATGACGGTGATAATTAATCACCTTTAATGAAGAAATATTGACGGTAATACTTCAACTCTGCGATTGAATCACGAATATCATCCATCGCTAAATGCGATGCATTTTTCTTTAAGCCACTCATAATTTCAGGGCGCCAGCGACGTGCTAACTCTTTTACAGAAGACACATCAAGGTTACGGTAATGGAAGAATTGTTCCAATTCAGGCATTAAACGATGCATGAAACGGCGATCTTGGCAAATCGAGTTTCCACACATTGGTGATGATTTTGGGTTCACCCATTTTTTCAAAAATTCAAGAGTTTGCTGTTCAGCATCTTGTGCACTGAGTTTACTACGGCGTACACGTTCAATTAAGCCCGATTGCCCGTGTTGCTTGGTATTCCATTCATCCATCGCATTTAAAATAATGTTTGATTGGTGAATTGCAAGCACTGGACCTTCAGCAAGAATATTCAAATTGTCATCAGTGACGATTGTCGCAATTTCGATAATCTTGTCATTGTCTGTATCTAGACCAGTCATTTCCAAGTCTATCCAAATCAAACGTGTATCTGGTGTGCTGCTCATACTTGTGCAATCTTATTGGGCTATGAAAACATGAAGAATAGCAAATTAATCGCCTCCATGCTGTAATTCCATAGCTCATCATGCTATTTTTGCCATCTAAATTTTATGGTTTTCTCAGGTTATGAATGGCTTTAATTCGTAAACGTCGTTTAACTGAACAGCAGCAGCGCCGCATTCAGAAGCAACAGCAAACACGTCAAGATGACATTGATACTTCAAATGATTTGGAAGGTCTAGTGGTGCAACACTATGGTCGCCAACTTGAGGTACAAGCATTATCAACGCCTGTAGAGCATCCTATTCAACCTGAAAATAAAGCAGGTGAACCCGAATCTTTTTGGAAGCCGATCGAGCTAGGCAGTGTTTGGCGTTGTCATACACGAACCAACTTAGAACTATTGGTAACAGGCGACCGTGTTAAATGGCAAGCCGATCCAAATACTGGGCTTGGCATTATTACGGCGATTCAACCACGTCGCTCACTACTCACTCGTCCAGATCGCTATCATAAAGTCAAACCTGTGGCAGCCAATATTTCTTTGATCGTCATTGTCATAGCACCTCTACCTGAACCTGCGCCCACATTGATTGATCGTTATTTAGTTGCATGTGCAGATGCAGATATTCCTGCCTTATTGGTACTGAATAAATGTGACTTACTCGAAGGTGAACAAGATCATCGTTTAACCTTGGTTGAAGAATATCGTGCGCTTGGTTATGAGTTTATGTTGACTCAATCTAACGGTGATTTAACTGAGCTAAAACAACGTCTAGACAATGAGACTGTTGCCTTTGTGGGTCAATCAGGTGTCGGTAAGAGTACCTTGATCAATGCGATCGTGCCTGATGCTGCGCAAAAGACCAATGTCATTTCTGATAACTCTGCACTTGGTCAACATACAACGACATCTACACGTTTGATTGGTTTTGGTGAAAATGGGGCTTTGATTGACTCACCTGGGATTCGTGAATTTGGTTTGTGGCATTTAGATCATGACAAAATTGACAATGGCTTTCCTGAAATTGCTGCTTTTATTGGTCATTGTCAGTATCGAAACTGTACCCATACCAATGAAAAGCAATGTGCCATCAAACAAGCCGTGGAAGATAAAGAAATTTTACCTCGACGTTTGGAAAGTTATTTACGTTTAGTGGATGAAATTACTGAAGCTCAGCAAAAAAATTAATTTTCTTCAAATGAGCCCTTGAAGCGGTGATTTTGATCACCATATTTATACGCTATACTCAACGCAGTTTTTATTCTGACATTAGGTGATTTGTGGAACGTTGGTTCGAATTTATGGGGAACCACCCCTTCTTATTTGCAATTTTAGGTGGTCTTATTGTGTTGTTCTTCGTATTCGAAGGTCAGCGCAGTGGTCGCAAAATTTCTCCACAGTCACTCGGTATTTTAGTGAAAGCTAAAAATGCAATGTTGATTGATCTACGCGATGCGAAAGATTTCCGTGAAGGTCATATCAGTGGTAGCCGTAATATTCCTTACAGCCAAGTTGCAAGTCATATTGAAGAACTAAAAGCTGCAGATCGTCCTTTGGTCTTCATCTGTAACTTAGGTCAAGTTGCAGGCACTGCTTTACAGCAAGTGGGTCATCCAGACAGCTATCGTTTAGACGGTGGTGTGAATAATTGGAAAGTCCAAGGCCTACCATTAGTGAAAAGCAAAAAAGCTTAAGGAGTCGAAAAAAATGACAGCTCAAGTTACTGTATATTCTACAAATATGTGTCCTTACTGCGTTCGTGCTAAACAACTATTAGAGCGCAAAGGCATCGAATACAAAGAAGTCAATTTATCGACTGAAGCACCAGAAGTTCGTGTTGAGTTAATGCAAAAAACGAAACACCGTACTGTGCCTCAAATTTTTATTAAAGATCAATTCATCGGTGGTTTCGACCAACTTTATGCTTTAGAGCGTGAAGGTAAACTTGATGAATTGCTTGCATAAGCATTTTAGAAATTAAAGATTATTACTCGCTTACTTAAGGAATAAAGAATGAGTGAAGAACAACAAGCTCAACCACAACTCGCGTTAGAACGTATTTACACTAAAGATATTTCTTTTGAAGTACCTGGTGCTAGCGTTTTCACTAAAGAATGGCAACCTGAGTTAAATATCAACTTGTCTTCTGCTGCTGAAAAAGTAGATCCAACTCACTTTGAAGTGTCTTTAAAAGTGGTTGTTCAAGCAACAAATGCAGGCGAAACTGCATTTATTGTTGACGTGACTCAATCTGGTATTTTCTTGATTGATGGCGTTGAAGAAGAACGTCTTCCTTACATTCTTGGTGCTTATTGCCCGAACATTTTATTCCCATTCCTACGTGAAGCGGTGAATGATCTTGTGACTAAAGGTAGCTTCCCACAATTGCTTCTTACACCGATTAACTTCGATGCTGAATTTGAAGCAAATATGCAACGTGCTCAAGTCGCTGCAGCTGAAGGTCAAGCTTAAAAGCACTCAGCCCTTTAAAAAAACCACAATCTTAATTGTGGTTTTTTTATACCTATATTTTATGATGAATACCTATATCCAATCTAATCCAGACGCTTTATGCTTTCCCTCATACAAATTAAAATCCAAAGAATTAAAAAGCATGCCTTTTACTCCGCTACATTTGGGAATTGGAACCAGCTTAAAAGCCGCTCAAAGACATCACTTTAGTTTTATGGTCTTTGCGGGTACTCAAATTTTGATGGATATTGAGCCACTTATTGGCCTTATTTTAAAGTGGGATACTTTGCATCTGTATACGCATAATCTTTTAGGTGCATTAGTCATCGGTGGCGTTGCCGGTCTATTTGGGCGACCAATCAGCCAATTTATTTTGAAAAAATTAAGCTATAAACATTGGAAAATCACTTGGAAGGTTGCCATTTCAAGTGCTTTCCTAGGAAGCTTCAGTCATGTGCTGTTGGACGCGCTCATGCATCATGATATGTATCCATTTTTCCCATTCAGTATGCGTAATCCATTGCTTAATCTAGTAGATTACAATGTAGTTTTTTGGGGATGTATTTTAAGTCTTTTGATTGGCGTTACCATTTCAATCGTAAGAATATTTCACGATAGAAGCCTAAAATTTTGAAGTTAAATCACTGATAAATATCGATCAAAAAAGACCGCTAACGCAGTCTTTTTTATATGAAGATAAATCGATCTAAAAATTACACAGGATATTTTTCTTGATACAACGCATCATGAATCGCCTCAACCAATTGCTGTGCGATTTCCTGTTTAGAGGCTTTTTCTAAATCACGTTTTTCCATCTCATATTGATCAGCAAAGAAGACTGTCATTGCATTTTCATCTGAAGCAAAACCAATATCTGGGCGAGATACATCATTACATGCGATCATATCCAGCTTTTTATTGACCAATTTGCCTGCTGCATATTCTTCAACATTACGTGTTTCAGCGGCAAAACCGACCATAAATGGACGTTTTTCTTGTTGAGCAATGGTTGCCACAATATCGGGATTTTTCACTAAAGATACAGCAAGTTCATCGCCTGCCTTTTTAATCTTATGTTCAGCGACTTCAGCAACACGATAATCCGCTACAGCAGCTGTTGCGATAAATACATCACAACCCTCTTGTAACTGTTGCATACTCAAATCAAGCATTTGCATCGCTGAAGATACATTTTTACGTAATACACCATTCGGCGTATCCAAACTCACAGGCCCAGCAATCAAAGTCACTTGTGCACCAGCTGAATAACATGCAGCCGCGATCGAGAAACCCATTTTACCTGTACTATGATTGGAAATATAACGTACTGGATCAATCGCTTCACGCGTTGGACCAGCCGTAATCGTGACTTTTTTACCTGCTAGCAAACCAAACTTTTCAGCAATGGCACGTTGTGCTTTATGGAAATATTCACGAACTTGTTTGGCTAAGTCCTCAGGTTCAGGCATACGCCCTAATCCAACATCACCACAGGCTTGTGAGCCTGCTTCAGGTAAAATGACGTGGACACCATCTTCAACCAAGGTATTCAAATTACGCTGTGTAGCTTTGGCTGCCCACATTTGTTGGTTCATGGCAGGTGCAACCCAAACTGGCGCTTTGGTTGCCAAATATAAGGTGCTCAGTAAATCATCTGCCAAACCACAAGCAAACTTGGCTAAAGTGTCACAGCTTGCTGGAGCAACCAACACTAAATCAGCCCAACGCGCCAACTCGATATGCCCCATACCCGCTTCGGCTTCAGTATCTAACAACTCGGTGTGAACAGGATTACCTGATAACGCTTGAAAAGTTAAAGGCGTAATAAAAGCTTGTGCCCCTTGGGTCATCACCACACGGACATTAAAACCATAGTCTTTTAAACGACGAACTAAAATTGCACTTTTATAAGCGGCAATGCCACCAGTGACGGCAAGAATGATATTTTTATTGGAAAATACACTGAGATCGAAACTCACGATCAGGCACCTTTCTATTGCAGTGGCGCTCACAATAGCATTAAATAATTGCGTTCCCAAGTCATCTGACTGGGTTAAATGAAAAGTAATCTAAAATAAATCGAATTAAAACAGAGAATAATAATGAGCCAATCCATTAAACAATGGCCTGAACAAGAACGCCCCAGAGAACGACTATTACAACAAGGTGCACAAAGCCTTTCTGATGCTGAATTACTTGCGATATTTCTAAGATCAGGTTCCCAACAACATTCTGCTGTGGAATTATCTCGTTTACTCTTACAGCATTTTGGCAGCCTAAATGCCGTATTTGATGCCACCTTGACAGATGTCAGCAAATTTCATGGTATTGGGAATACCAAATATTCTCAACTGATGGCAGTCAAAGAACTCGGACGGCGATATTTACAGAATCATATTAACCAAGGTGCAGATTTAAGTCGTTCGGATCTCATTAAAGACTATCTTCGCTATGAACTTTTGGGTGAACAACAAGAAGTCTTTGCCGTACTGTGCTTAGACGCTCAACTCAGAAAGATCAATTTTAAGAAGCTTTTTTATGGCTCTCTGAATTATTGCTCAATCTCCATCAACCAACTGCTCCGACATGCGATTCACCATCATGCGACCGCCATTGTCATTGTGCACAATCATCCACACGGGACTGCACAGCCCTCTTTCGAGGACAAACAACTGACTCAAGATATTCAACGTGCCTGTGAACTTTTAGAAATTAAATTGATTGATCATCTCATCATTGCACCTGAGCAAAATTTTTCCTTTGCTGAGCATCGCCTTCTCATGCCATCGAATTTTAACTCATAGGTATAAAACACTTCGAATCATCGTTAAATTTGGATTGACAAGTTTGAGCGAAGTGTTGAAGATCATAAAAAAATTATAGACCCTATAAATCATGATTGTTCGTGATCAAAACGACACTTTAAAACTTTTATTTTCATGGCGTGGCACGATTTTACCGAAAGTACTACCGCCATTGGGGCTGGTCATGTTGATTTCCGCAATTGTCGGCGGAATCGAATATATTGACCTGTATCGCTTTCCTGAAATTCCATTGGTCGGCTTCACTTTAATTGGCGTAGTTTTGTCTATTTTCTTAGGTTTTAAGAATACTGCATGTTATGACCGCTGGTGGGAAGCGCGTAAACTCTGGGGCATGTTAATCGCCAATGCACGTCACTTTGACCGTGATTGTCGTATCTTGCCTCAAGGACGTCGTGAACGTGTGGTACAGCATGTGATTGTCTTTGCCAATGTGTTACGTGATCGCCTGCGTCATCAAACTGTGAGTCCTGATGCACTCCATCAAACCAGTGGATTAAGTCAACAAGCATTAACGCAACTTTATCAACAAAATAACGCACCACAATACACGCTCAGTTTGATTCAATGGGAACTCATGCTCGCGCTAAAAGAAGGTGAAATTTCAGACATTATCTACACGCAAATGAATGCGCATGTTACCGAACTGAGTCTGGTGCAAACAGGCTGTGATCGTATCGCGACCACTCCACTACCCTTCGCATATTCTGTACTTCTAAACCGTACCGTATATTTTTTCTGTTTCTTATTACCGTTTAGTCTAGGCTCTGTATTAGGTCTAGCAACACCTTTATTGGTAGGAATTTTAGCCTATACGTTTTTAGGCTTGGATGCTTTAAGTACTGAAATTGAAGAACCTTTTGGCACGCAGAGTAATGATTTACCACTCGACTCAATGGTACGTACTATTGAAATTGAATTATTAGGCACTTTAGGTAAACCGACACCACCACCGATTCAAGCCCAAGATCACAACTTGCTTTGATGTACGAAATTTTGACTCCCTCTCTACTAGAAGAGAGGGAACGCTTTCTTTTCATTTTTTTAAACAAAACTTTCCCAAATCCCCACTTGCCCTTCTTTAAGTTTGGGAATACTGCCCAGTTTAATCCATGGCATATTATCGCCATGAAAATCACTCCCTACAGACACCTTCAAATTAAACTGTTCAATCATGCGATCAACCATTTGGCGTGTTGATAAAGGCTCGATCGCAGGGGGAAGTTCGATTGCATCTCCACCATGTTGCGCAAATAATTCAATCAAATAACGCACATTGGTTGCAGATAGATCATATCGTGTTGGATGGGCCAAAACCGCATATCCTTGGCTCTCATGGATCACTTGAATGGTTTCCGCCAAACCCAACCCGTCAAACTTCACATAGGCTTTTTTACCTTCTTTGATGTATTTATCAAAAGCCTGTTGTGGACGGCTCACGATGCCTTTGGCAACTAAAGATTTTGCGATATGGGTACGCGTTACACGATCCGGTTCACCATCAACCTGAGCCAAGACGTCTGGATAAATATCCATATTAATCAGTGGGATCAATAAATCACAAATTTGCTTAGCGCGTTCAGCACGTATGCGCTTTTGATCTTCTAATAACTTAAGTAATGGTTCAGGTTTTTGCATATTTAAAGCCACGATATGCACACCATAACTTTTGTTGGTTGAGGGTCTAGACCACTGGCTTGATATTTCCACTCCTGAAATAATCTGAATTGGATGATTTTTTGCAATATTTTCAGCCAAGATTAAGCCATCCATGCTATCGTGGTCAGTCAATGCAAGTGTATGAATGCCTTTTTCTAAAGCAGCATGCACCAGTAATTCTGGCGATAATGTACCATCAGAAATATTGCTATGTGTGTGTAAATCTACGCCTTGCATCTTTTATACTACCCATTCACCTGAACAGAATAGATACTTTAACATGAAAGCACTTTTAGACTTTGTGCCACTCATAATTTTCTTTTGGTTATATAAAACTGTAGATCCTAAAGATACTGAACATCCATTATTACAACTCATCGGTTCTGCAGGTGGTGTAGACAACAATAATATTCTGGTTGCAACCACAGGACTCATTATTTCCATGTTGGTTGTTTACGGTGCTTTGTTCGTTCGTCAAAAATTTCATCTAGATAAACAACAGTGGATTGTGTTGTTTATGACAGTCATTTTTGGTGGCATTACCCTCATGCTCAGTGATGACTTTTATATTCGCTTAAAAGCAGCGATTTTGAATTTTGTATTTGCTGGTGCATTTATTATTTCACCGTATATTGGTAAAGATAAAAAGCCGCTCATTCAACGTCTATTTGGTCCAATTTTGAATTTGACAGCTCAAGGCTGGAAAAAACTCAATTTTGCATGGGCACTCATGTTTGTCGGTATGGCTTCATTGCATATCTTCTTTGCATTTATCTTCATGGACGGTAAATATTGGGGTGAATTTACCGCATTTGGCGACATGATCGTGATGTTTTCATTTATCATTATCCAGTTTGTTTTATTGCGTAAATACTTTAAGTCGACTGAAGAATAAAACGCTTTATAAAAGGCTTAAATCAAGAATAGAGAAAGTAAATGGCTTTATTTGTTATCACCTGTACCGACCGAGAAGGTACTGTAGAAAAACGTCTGGCTACACGTCCAGAGCATTTGGCTCGCCTTGAAAAGTTAGATGCCGAAGGTCGTGTTATCGTTGCAGGTGCAATGCCGATCGACCGTGAAAATCCACAAGCGGGTTTTTATGGTAGCACTTTGATTCTGGACTTTGACACCCGAGAAGAACTCGATGCATGGCTCGCAGATGAACCTTTCTTAAGAGAAGGCATTTACGAAAGTATCGATGTAAAACCTTTTAACAAAGCTCTGCCTCGTGGAAACTAACATGCGTGTTTTCACTCAAGCAGTTCTCTGTTTTTCTTTATTCAGCTCTACAGCATGGGCTGTGACAGAGACCATCCCTGCTGTGACGCCCTCTCAGCAGGCACCTGTTGCACCAGTAACAGCAAATGCGATAGCACCAACGAATACTGTGACCGCAAATGCAAGTCCAACGGCTAAGCCACTTACTGCTGAACAAATAGCCAAGCAAAAGGCCACTGCTGAAGCCAATGTCAAAGCCTTAGTAAAAGACCAAGCTACGCGTTTAGAGCAACTTGAAAAAGCCAATCTAGAAGCACTGTCCCAAAATCAAGAATTGCAACTTAAAAATGATAATTTGGGTGTCCAAGTTCAAGTCTTACAAAGTGAACGTAGCGCACAAATGTTCCTTTACGGCGCAGCCACCATTGCAGTCGGTATTTTTGTCGGCTTCTTAATCGCAAGTTATATTTACACCAAACGTCGTCGTCAGTGGTAATCCACTGACCTCATCCTTTTAAAGGTCAATTGCTTTGTCTAAAGCCATTCAAACTGCTGATCTCGATTGGCAATCTATCGATGGAATTGAAATTCCAGTCTCAAAAATTTTCGGTGATGTTTATTTTTCTAAAGACAATGGTTTGTTAGAAACACGCCATGTTTTTATTAATGGCAATGATCTCCCTGAACGACTCACCCATTTACAAGATTTTGAATACTTCTGTGTCGGTGAAACAGGCTTTGGGACAGGTTTAAACATCCTCACGCTTTGGCAGTTATGGCAAGAGATTCGTCCAGATAATCACAGTCATTTACATGCCGTCAGTGTTGAAAAATTTCCACTGTCTAAAGACGATCTGATTCGTGCTCTCAATGCATGGCCTGAACTTGCTCATTTATCGGAACAATTGATTGAGCAATATCCCCTTGCGATTGCAGGCTGTCATCGTCTGTCTTTTCCTAATGAACGCTTTAGCATTGATTTATGGTTAGGTGATGCACACGAAGTTTTTCCAAACATGCTGAAGACAGCTCCTATCAATGCATGGTTCTTAGATGGTTTTGCACCTGCTTGTAATCCGGATATGTGGGAAGAAAATGTCCTCAAGCATATTGTCCGCTTATCCGACATTGGAACCACGTTTGCCTCGTTTAGTGTTGCTGGCGTACTGAAACGTGGTTTAAAACAATATGGCATCAGCATTTCACGACCACGTGGCTTTAAACATAAACGTGAAATGTTAAAAGGCATTTGGCTAGATTCTGAAATTGATCCTGTTATTGAGTCTGATTTTCTAACTCAGGACGCTGTCTTAGCAGTTCAAAAAGCTGATGAAAATTCTTTATCTACATCAAATGATAATAACAACCTCGATAAGCAGCGCCAGATCGCCATTATTGGCGCTGGAATCGCAGGTTTAAGCTGTGCCTATGCATTCGCACAGCGCGGTCATGAAGTTCAAATATTCGACCAATCAGCGCCTTTATCGGGTGCGTCAGGTAATCCACTTGCTTTATTGAACCCAAAACTCTGCCCGATTGAGCAAAGTGCTGCACATTTGATGACATTAAGCTGGCAACAAGCCATTCGTCACTATCAAAACTTCCGTGCATTCCAACCGATTGCTGTGCAACAAATTGCTCAAAAAAATCCAGATGAATTATTCAGTTTAAAACAACAATATCCTGAGCATGTTTTAACAATTCAACATGCCACAGATTCTGCCTTAGAAACGACTTTTGACAGCTTAAATCTGAATATTGCAGGTGTGGTACGACCTAAGGTATTTGCTGAAGAGATTTTATCACATCCCAATATTCAATTTATTCAAGCGCAAGTTACAGATTTCAAAACACTTGATAATGATTCAGTTCAATTGATTTCAGACACTGAGATTAAGCAACATTTTGATCATGTCATCGTGTGTTGTGCGCGAGACTCAAAACAATTCTTTGAAGAATTCCCTGTATTGAAGCCAATTCGTGGACAAGTGAGTTGGTTGAATAATGCCAATCAAGTTTTGGATAGACAGCAAGCTTACAGTTATGGTGGTTATTGCATGCAATTGGATGCAGAACAATTGATTTTAGGTGCATCTTTCTACCCTGGGCGCGATGATGTAGACGTTCATTCGGAGGATCATCAGCACAATTTAGATTTACTTGCAGATGTATTTCCGCAATATGCAAAGCAGTTAGCACCTATTGAGCAATGGCAAGGGCGAGCTTCTATACGGGCACAAAGTTTGGATTACTTTCCATTACTGGGTAAAGTTCAAGATCATCGTGAAATTTATACATTTTCTGGATTAGGGTCCAAAGGCTTTTTATATGCGCCCTTATGTAGTGAGGTGCTTGTTGCTGAAGTGTTAAAACAGGCCTGTCCCATTCCAAACGAGCTTTACCAAAAACTGAGTCCAAAACGTTTTCAGAAGAAAGTGAAAGCAAAGAAACCTTATTTCAAACCCAATTAATTTTTTTAGTGTTGGGAATTTTTTTAAGCTTAAATCATTTTTGAATGATTTAGGATCTCAGTTACGTCAGTAACAAAAAAGCGCCTTACGGCGCTTCATTTTTTATGATCCTTGTTCTAAAGGAATACCTGCATCACGAACTGCACGCGTTCCTCCCATCAGAACCACATAATCTCTTGAGCTATCAAAGCCTTCTAACTTTTCTGCTGCACGAGGTGCTTTACTGCCACCACCACATAAAATAAATATCGACTGATCCGAGTTCACTTGAGTCAAACTTTCTTGAGTCAAAGCATCAATAGGTTGGTTAACAGCACCTTTGATATGACCTTCAGCATAAGCTTTTGTATCACGAACATCCCAGATTACTGCATTTTCTGGGAACTCAAATGTTGTAATTTCTATTTTACGGATCATTGCGCACTCCTTTGATGTAAACAACACTTGGCAAATGAAGAAAACATCCCTAGCATCTCAGATATTCTTTCCCTTTGTAAAGGTCTAAACTATGCCTTCTTTCGATATTGTTTCAGAATTAGAGATTTTTGAAGTAAATCATGCAGTTCAAAATACTGAAAAGGAAATTGCGACACGTTTCGATTTCCGTGGTCAAGATGTCAAAATTGAACTCAGTGAAAAAAATAAAGAGATTAAGATCACGACTGAAAGTGATTTCCAATGTGAACAAGTTTATACCATGCTTGAAAATCACTTCTTTAAACGTAAAGTAGACATTCAAGCCCTTGATCCACAAAAAATGACGGCTTCAGGTAAAAATGTGATTCAAATAATCAAACTGAAAGATGGTCTTGACTCTGATACCGCAAAAAAAATTAATAAAGTCATTAAAGAAAGTGGCATCAAAGCGCAATCTTCTATTCAAGGCGATAAAATTCGTATTACTGATAAAAAGCGCGATACATTACAACAAGTTATGGCGTTTTTAAAAGAACAACAATTTGGTGTTCCATTACAATTTAACAACTTTAAGGACTAATCACCCTTAAATATCCATCATAGGAAGGGATTATGGCTCAAGGCAATCGTTTATCTAAACTGGTTAAAGCAACCTCTAAATTCCCGCAAGGAATTCGAAGTACGTTGTGGAGTAAAGCTTTTGGTCGTGTCGTTCCTATGGTGGGCTCTGCCAAATTACGTTATCTAGAAGTCACCCACTCAAAGGTTGTGGTTAAAATAGAAAACCACAAAGCCATGCAAAACCATATTGGTCAAGTGCATGCCTGTGCGATGGCACTCATTGCTGAAACAGCAACTGGATTTGTCACTGGAATGAATGTCCCTGATAGTTCAATTGTTCTGATCAAAACACTCAAAGTCGATTTCAAACGCCCAAGTAAAGGTGCAATGACGGCAACAGCGACACTCACAGATGAACAGCAAAAGCTTATGCAACAATCTGAAAAAGGTGAAACTGTAGTTCAAGTCACTGTTTTAGATGAATCAGGACAAGAACCGATTCAATGCGAAATGCTTTGGGCGTGGGTATCCAAAGCTCAACTCAAAAATAAATCATAAAAAGTCAATAAATATAATTAAAACTTACCTTTAGGTAAGTTTTAATTTAACCATATTACAAAAAATCCCACACATTTCTACACTATATCAATCTACCTAAACTCACCGAAGATCATGGTTCACTCCTTAATATTTACCATTCGATCAGAGGTTAAAAATGAAAAAAATAATTCTTCCATTACTTGTTGTTTCATTCGTTGGTCATGTTTATGCTCAATCCCCTACGGCTTCGGCAGAAAAGAAAAACCATATTCAAAATTCTTATTCTGATTCTAAACATCAATCTGATCTTGAATTAACAACGAAAAATAAAAAAATTGTGACTGATTTCTATAATGGTGTTTTTACAAAGCATCAGGTTAAAGCATATTCTGATCAATATATTGGCGAGCGCTATATTCAGCACAATCCGCACGTACCGAATGGTAAAGCACCCTTTGTGAATTACTTTACCCAATATTTTAAAGAGAACCCTCAAGCCAGAAATACTATTAAATCGGTCATTGCTGAGGGAGATCGCGTCGTTCTTCATGTTCATTCGACACAGAATAACCAAGATCGTGGAACTGCGATTGTCGATATTTTTAGAGTTGAAAATGGAAAAATTGTTGAGCATTGGGATGTGCAACAAGACATTCCTGAACAATCAGCCAATTCAAATACGATGTTCTAAGTATGAACTGATTCAATTAATTTCAACATTTGATGCATACATAAAAAACCAACATGATCCGAGAATCATGTTGGTTGTTATCAATCTATATACTGTTTTAAATCGCTAAATTTTAAGCTGTTTGTAACTCAAGAAAGCTTTTGCTTAACATCTTCAGGAATTTGGCGCTTACCACCTTTGACATCTACAGCAACAAAGGTAAATACACCCGCAGTTACACGTTTTGCTTCTCGTGAACTATCATGGCTATCCCACACTTCAATTTGCATTTGAATAGAAGTGTTTCCCACCTTCAAAATCTTGGTGTAGCAGGTAATCACATCCCCTACTTTAACAGGAACTAAAAACGTCATTTCATTGATTGAAATCGTTGCACAGCGTCCTTTACTAAAGCGCTCAGCGTGAATTGCGCCTGCCAAATCCATTTGTGAAACAATCCAACCACCAAATACATCACCGCTCCAGTTTGTATCGGCTGGCATTGCGATGGTTTGTAAAGAAAGGATACCTTCGGGTTTTACATGAGATTCAGACACGCGAACTCCAAGTTAAATTGATGAGTGAAATGCTTTTAACTGCTGATCAAGCCATTCTTGCAACTGATTGGCACGTAGCGCACCGCTTATTCTAGCAACTTCTGTGGTTTTATTCATTAAAACCAAGGTTGGGATACTGCGTACATTGAACGCGCTACTCAAGCGTGGATTGGCTTCAGTATCAATCTTAGCAAAGACCACTCGAGGATTGGTCTTCGCAACTTCAGCAAAGTGCGGCGCCATCATTTTACATGGACCACACCATTCCGCCCAAAGATCGACCAATATTGGCAAATCACTATTACTCACAAAGTTACTAAAATTTTGCTCATTCAGGTCAATCGGTTTCAATGGAATCAAAGATTGATGACATTGACCACATACAGGTTGTGAACTCAATTTTTCTTCTGGCACACGATTTTTCGCACCACATTCAGGACAGACAATAATCATTCGTTCACTCCAATATTTGTTCTAAAAAAGATAATTGAGTCGAAATTGCTTTTTCCAACCATGGCAAATGATAAATATCAAAATGAGCCATCTCCCACTCATGATATTGGATGCTTGTAGCCATATTGGTAGCAGCTTCACGACTGGCTGAAATAGGTGTTTGACGGTCATCTATAGCAACCATCATCAAAGTTGGGATTCTTATCTTATGTACATCGACTATTGGGCGAAAACGGAATATATCAAATAATGCTCTCGCTGCAACCTCACCACTCCAGAAGTAATCAGGATGAACAATCGACATATAACCATTGTAGCTATCCGAACTCGGATAAAAACTCAAAGCAAAGGGATGTACTACAGGCAAAGTAATTGAATCTAAACCAACCTTTGTCCCCATATAATCCTGACTCGATAATTTAATCGCTTTAGGATAATGTTGAATTGGATAAAACTTTGCCGTTTCTGCACCATCTAGAAAAGGCACTTGAGCGATCACGGCACGAATATCTTTCAACTCTGATGCAAGTTTAAGAACATAGCCTCCACTCAACCCTGTTCCCCAAAGCACAATGTGTTGTTTATTGATCTCTTTGCGATTACGAATATTCAAAATGACAGCATACCAATCTGCAATCTGAGTCTGAATTAAAACAAGCTCTCTAGGTTGACCTGTACTGCCTCCCCAATGTCGATAATCAAATAACACCACGGCATAACCAGCTTGAGCAAAGCGCTGTGCATATTGAATCAATTTAAATTGACGCAATGCAGCAAATCCATGCGCCATAATAATCACTGGAGCAATTTTAATATTTCTAGGACGATAATAATCGTAAGCGATGAGTTCACCTTGATGTGAGATATACAGTGGCTCAACTGTATAAGCGTACATATGCACTCCTGCATTCCATTGCATACTTTGGTTTTATGTATTTTCTTTAATTTTGTAAGCAGTATATCAACCTCAATATATGCTTAATGCTATGATATTCACAATAATCATTTGTATATATTTTGGGAGTGACAAGATGAGTGAAAATGTCGGCTTTGCAGGTCAAATCAGCCCTGAACAATTGTCCCAAGTTGTTGAAAAAGGATTCAAGTCTGTGATTAATAATCGCCCTGACATGGAAGGTGGCCCTTCTCAACCGACTAGTGCTCAAATTGAAGAAGCTGCGCGTCAAAATAATTTAGATTATGTTTTTCAACCTGTTGTCGCTGGTCAAATCACTGAGTTCGACGTTCGCACCTTTGCGAATCACTATAATGAGTTACCCAAGCCTGTATTGATGTTTTGTCGTACTGGGAATCGCTCAAATAATTTATATCAGCTTGCAAAACAAATGGATTTACTTGATGACTAAACGTTTTTTTCAAGTCATTGTATTGAGTCTAGCCTGTATCTGTACACCTGTTTCATTTGCAAATGAAAACGCTTTAAGCCAAGCATTGACTCCAAATGTTAGTGTGACTGGTCAAATGACTGCAGAGAAGTTTCAAAAGCTCATTCAACAAGGCTTTAAATCGGTCATCGTTAATCGACCAGATCAAGAAGCAGGAAATATGACCTCTGCATCAGAGTTAAGAGAGATCGCGGAACAAGCTAAACTGAGTTTGATCTATCAGCCTGTCATTAGCGGTCAAATTTCTAAGCAAGATGTTCAAGAATTTGCAAAGTATTACAATAGCTTACCAAAACCTATACTTTTGGTATGCAAATCGGGAAATCGTTCTAAGGTATTATTCAATCAAGCTCAATCATTAGGTTTAATTGATGAATAAACTCGCTCTAATCATCGTATGTGCATTTGTATTGGCCAGTTGTAGTTCAATGAATGTTCGACCTACAGTGGGTGTATCAGTTGGCAGTGCCTTGTAGAAATAAAGAAAATGGCGCTTTAAAGCGCCATTTTTTATTCCTTGAGCAATCAATAAATGATAATTTTAAATTCATCCAAATATTCTATATAAACTCCAATCCCCTGAATAAAAGAACCTCTGACTGAAGAAGATGATATATGTACGACATTATTATTATTGGTGCTGGTACAGCAGGCATCGCAGCCTATAAGGAAGCGATCAAGTTTACAAACAACATTCTAATTATTAATGATGGCGAATGGGATACTACATGCGCGCGCGTAGGATGTATGCCAAGTAAGGTTTTAATTGCTGCTGCAAATCGAATGCATGACATTAACACAGCAGATCTAGTAGGACTTTCAGTGAACAGTACGATTGATACATCTGCTGTAATGAACCACGTTCGGTCCCTTAGAGATCGTTTCACTAAAGCTACGCTTAAAGATGTCAATTCTTGGGATGAAAAACATAAAATTTCTGGTAAAGCTTCATTCATTAATTCAAATACGGTTCAAGTTAATCAGAAAAACTATCAGGCCAAAAACTTCATCATTGCAGTTGGCTCAACACCCAATATCAATCAAGATTGGAAAGATGAACTGGGTGAGTTATTTATTACGTCAGACCAAGTCTTTGAGCTTGAAAAACTTCCAAAACGACTTGCTGTACTAGGAAGTGGCGTTATTGCGATCGAAATTGCCCAAGCAATGCAACGATTGGGAGTAGAAACAACGGTATTTGCTCGCAGTCGCAAAGTCGGATCACTTTCAAGTCCTGCGCTACAGAAGCTTGCTCAAGAAATAATAAATCAAGAAATAAATATCAAATACGAAATTCTTCCTGATCAATTAAAAAAAATGGGACAGCACCTAGCAATCCAATTTACTGAAAACGGAAAACCTAAAGAGATCCAAGTTGATTATGTCCTAAATGCAACAGGAAGAACTTCACTATTAAATACGTTAGATTTAGAAAGAATAGACGCAAAGTTTATCGATTTAAAAAACCTACCTGTAAATGAAACATCAAAACAACTCGGAAATTTCCCTATTTTTATCATTGGTGATGCTCACAGTAATACACCTATCCAACATGAAGCAGCACATGAAGGTCGTAAAGCGGTGCATAATTGTTTGAATTTTCCAGAAATTGATCCTATCAAAACATTAGTTCCTTTAGGAATTATGTTTAGTTCACCAGAAATGGCTAGCGTAGGTAAAAATCACCAATGGCTTACTAAGCATGATATAAAGTTTACCATCGGTTTTGCTTCTTATGAAAAGCAAGGTCGGGCAATCGTTAATGGTAAAAACAAAGGGGCGATTGAAATCTACGTAGACCCTCAGAGCAAAAAACTTTTAGGTGCTGAGCTTTTAGCAACAGGAGCAGAACATTTAGCGCATCTCTTAGCTTGGGTGATCACTCAAGAACTTACAATAGATGAGATCCTAGATAATCCTTTTTACCACCCTACCATTGAAGAGGGTTTGAGAACAGCCCTCAAACATGCACGTCGTCAACTGGTTTAGTGAATATAACTCGGTTTCAAATTTAGTTTTGGCACTTTAACTTATCGAAAGTACGCTTTATAACAGATCCAAATAATTTAATTTGGATCTTTTTTTATTATTCTTCTTGTTCCCTTAATTTTATGCATAAAAAAACACCCCTCTGCATTAGCGGAGGGGTGTTTTAAGAATAATGAGCTGGCGATGACTTACTCTCACATGGGTAACCCCACACTACCATCAGCGCAAAGAGGTTTCACTTCTGAGTTCGGGAAGGGATCAGGTGGTTCACTCTTGCTATTGTCGCCAGCACAACTGTTTATGGATACTTGCTTAGGTCTTATAAAGTGCCTGAGCTTTCTACCAAATGAGTTATTAACAGATTATATCTGAGTTGAATATTGTCATACTAACGGGCTTCTGAATCAAGCTGTTTTGATGAATATCGAATCAATTGAGCTTTATACAACAACTGTTTGGGTGTTGTATAGTCAAGCCTCACGAGTAATTAGTATTGGTCAGCTTCACATATCACTATGCTTCCACATCCAACCTATCAACGTTGTAGTCTTCAACGGCTCTTTAGAGGACATATAGTCCTTGGGAAATCTTATCTTGAGGTAGGCTTCCCGCTTAGATGCTTTCAGCGGTTATCCCTTCCGAACATAGCTACCCGGCGATGCGACTGGCGTCACAACCGGTACACCAGAGGTTCGTCCACTCTGGTCCTCTCGTACTAGGAGCAGATCCTCTCAAATTTCCAACGCCCACGGTAGATAGGGACCGAACTGTCTCACGACGTTCTAAACCCAGCTCGCGTACCTCTTTAAATGGCGAACAGCCATACCCTTGGGACCTGCTTCAGCCCCAGGATGAGATGAGCCGACATCGAGGTGCCAAACACCGCCGTCGATATGAACTCTTGGGCGGTATCAGCCTGTTATCCCCAGAGTACCTTTTATCCGTTGAGCGATGGCCCTTCCATACAGAACCACCGGATCACTAAGACCTACTTTCGTACCTGCTCGACTTGTGGGTCTCGCAGTTAAGCGCGCTTTTGCCTTTATACTCTACGCGTGATTTCCGACCACGCTGAGCGCACCTTCGTACTCCTCCGTTACTCTTTAGGAGGAGACCGCCCCAGTCAAACTACCCACCAGACATGGTCCTCGCTCCAGATAATGGAGCAGAGTTAGAACCTCAATATTACCAGGGTGGTATTTCAAGATTGGCTCCACTCGAACTAGCGTCCGAGTTTCAAAGCCTCCCACCTATCCTACACAAGTAAGATCAAAGTTCAATGTCAAGCTGCAGTAAAGGTTCACGGGGTCTTTCCGTCTAGCCGCGGGTACACCGCATCTTCACGGCGAATTCGATTTCACTGAGTCTCTGCTGGAGACAGCGCCCCCATCATTATGCCATTCGTGCAGGTCGGAACTTACCCGACAAGGAATTTCGCTACCTTAGGACCGTTATAGTTACGGCCGCCGTTTACTGGGGCTTCGATCAAGAGCTTCGCTTACGCTAACCCCATCAATTAACCTTCCAGCACCGGGCAGGCATCACACCCTATACGTCCACTTTCGTGTTTGCAGAGTGCTATGTTTTTAATAAACAGTTGCAGGGGCCTGGTTTCTGTGGCTGTCAACCGCTCAGGAAGTAAATTCCATCACCGTCGACAGCGTACCTTCTCCCGAAGTTACGGTACCATTTTGCCTAGTTCCTTCAGCAGAGTTCTCTCAAGCGCTTTGGTCTACTCGACCTGACCACCTGTGTCGGTTTCGGGTACGATTCCTGTGTAACTGGAGCTTAGAGACTTTTCCTGGAAGTATGGTATCAGCCACTTCACTGCACAAGTGCAGCTTGCTATCAGTTCTCAGCATAGAGTACCCCGGATTTGCCTAAGATACATGCCTACAACCTTCCACCTGGACAACCAACGCCAGGCTGACTTAACCTTCTCCGTCCTCTCATCGCATTACACAGAAGTATTGGAATATTAACCAATTTCCCATCGACTACGCCTTTCGGCCTCGCCTTAGGGGTCGACTCACCCAGCCCCGATTAACGTTGGACTGGAACCCTTGGTCTTTCAGCGAGCGAGTTTTTCACTCGCTTTGTCGTTACTCACGTCAGCATTCGCACTTCTGATACCTCCAGCATACTTCTCAATACACCTTCATCGGCTTACAGAACGCTCCCCTACCACTTGCAATAAATTGCAAATCCGCAGCTTCGGCACATAGTTTTAGCCCCGTTACATCTTCCGCGCAGGCCGACTCGACTAGTGAGCTATTACGCTTTCTTTAAAGGGTGGCTGCTTCTAAGCCAACCTCCTAGCTGTCTATGCCTTCCCACATCGTTTCCCACTTAACTATGATTTTGGGGCCTTAGCTGGCGGTCTGGATTGTTTTCCTCTTGACTACGGACGTTAGCACCCGCAGTCTGTCTCCCGGATAGTACTCATTGGTATTCGGAGTTTGCATCGGTTTGGTAAGTCGGGATGACCCCCTAGCCGAAACAGTGCTCTACCCCCAATGGTATTCGTCCGAGGCGCTACCTAAATAGCTTTCGGGGAGAACCAGCTATCACCAGGCTTGATTAGCCTTTCACCCCTATCCACAAGTCATCCCCTGGCTTTTCAACGACAGTGGGTTCGGTCCTCCAGTTAGTGTTACCCAACCTTCAACCTGCTCATGGATAGATCGCCTGGTTTCGGGTCTACACCCAGCAACTAAACGCCCTATTAAGACTCGATTTCTCTACGGCTCCCCTATTCGGTTAACCTTGCTACTGAATGTAAGTCGCTGACCCATTATACAAAAGGTACGCAGTCACCGGACTCAATGCCGGCTCCCACTGCTTGTATGCATGCGGTTTCAGGATCTATTTCACTCCCCTCACAGGGGTTCTTTTCGCCTTTCCCTCACGGTACTGGTTCACTATCGGTCAGTCAGGAGTATTTAGCCTTGGAGGATGGTCCCCCCATATTCAGACAAGGTTTCACGTGCCCCGCCCTACTCGACATCATCATATAAGCCCTTTCGTGTACAGGACTATCACCCACTACGGTTGCACTTCCCAGAGCATTCCACTAGAACTTATATGACTTAATGGGCTTTTCCCCGTTCGCTCGCCGCTACTAAGGGAATCTCAATTGATTTCTTTTCCTAAGGGTACTGAGATGTTTCACTTCCCCTCGTTCGCCTCGTATGACTATGTATTCATCATACGATACCTGCCTTATGACAGGTGGGTTTCCCCATTCAGAAATCTCCGGATCACAGGATATTTGCCGCCTCCCCGGAGCTTATCGCAGGCTATTACGTCTTTCATCGCCTCTGACTGCCAAGGCATCCACCACATGCACTTAATTACTTGACTATACAACCCCAAACAGTCGTTT
>NZ_JCAKNC010000018.1:0-53652 GCF_059515925.1 Acinetobacter sp. CY81 | reverse complement strand
TAATCAAAAGCAGATAGAGAAGCCTTCGCACCTTCACCTGTAGCAATGATAATTTGCTTATAAGGAACAGTGGTACAGTCACCCGCAGCAAATACACCTTTCACATTGGTTTCGTTGCGATCATTAATCATAATCTCACCACGGTTAGTCAATTCAACATTTGAATCTTTTAAGAAATCCGTGTTTGGTAATAAACCAATCTGAACGAAGATCCCAGCCAACTCAACTGAATGCTCAACATCTGTTGCACGATCTTTGTATTTAAGTGCAGTCACTTGTTTACCATCACCCACAACTTCAGTCGATAACGCATTCTTGATCACTGTGGTATTCGGCAAGCTGTTCAATTTATCTTGAAGAACTTGGTCAGCACGAAGTTTCGTATCAAACTCAACCAAAGTAACATGCTCAACAATACCTGCAAGGTCAATTGCCGCTTCAACACCTGAGTTACCACCGCCAATCACAGCAACACGTTTGCCTTTAAACAATGGACCATCACAGTGCGGACAATAAGCAACACCACGAGTACGGTATTCAGCTTCACCCGGTACATTCATTTCTCTCCAACGTGCACCTGTAGACAGGATCACTGTTTTCGATTCAAGTTTTGCACCATTTTCCAAAGTCACTTCAACATTACCGTAAGTGGTTTGGTCTGCACCGACAATCGATTTAACACGTTGTAGGTTCATGATGTCGACACCATACTCACGTACATGTGCTTCCATTTCAGCAGCAAACTTAGGACCTTGAGTCTTTTGAACTGAGGTAAAGTTCTCAATATCCATGGTATCCATCACTTGACCGCCCATGCGCTCAGCCACGATACCTGTACGAATCCCTTTACGAGCAGCATAGATTGCAGCTGTATTCCCCGCAGGACCACCACCAATCACCAATACATCAAATGCTTCTTTGGCATTGAGCTTCTCAGCATCTTTAGCAGCAGAGTTGGTATCTAACTTGGCAATGATTTCTTCCAAAGTCATACGACCTTGACCAATGTGTTCACCGTCTTGGAATAACATTGGAACAGCCATGATTTTACGTTCTTCAACTTCGTCTTGGAAGAATGCACCATCAATCATCGTTGCAGTTGTGCCTGGGTTATTAATCGCGATCAAGTTTAATGCTTGAACCACGTCAGGACAGTTATGACAGCTTAAAGAAACAAATACGTCAAAGTTTGATTTGATACCTAAGTCTTTAATTTGAGCCAACACTTCATCAGATACTTTAGGTGCATAACCTGATACTTGTAACAATGCCAAGATCAAAGATGTGAACTCATGACCCATCGGTAAACCCGCAAAGTACACACGAGGTTCTTCACCCGCTTTCGCGATACCAAAACTTGGTGCACGGCTGTTTTTACCATCGAAACGTGCAGTCACTAGTGCAGACAACGCTGCCACTTCTTCAACCAATTCTTTAATTTGGTTTGATTTATCTGAACCATTTAAAGTTGCCACGATTTCGATTGGGCTTTCAAGGCGTTCAAGAAGTGTTTTTAATTGAGCTGAAGTATTTTGATCTAACATTGCTAACGTCTCCAAAGGAGTAAATGTTTATTTGATAAGGGAATCATAGCTAAATCTGTTAAATAGGTAAAACAGTTTGTTTTTATTATATTGATCGAAATATTAGATATAAGATATTCTCCTGTATCAATGCAACAATGTGTTCTAAAGAATAGCCTTCCATTACTCACTTATTCTCACTAATCTTAAATAATGATATTCCAAACGCACGTCCAATAGATCAATCCATCGATTCCATCATTATTATCACCTGCATCATTGATAAAACTGAACGAAGTTCAAGTTACAACAATCATCTAAAGTTTTAAGAAAAAATTCAGAAATCTCAGATGTAATTCTGAAGTGTTCTTTTTACTTTTATTGAGAATTTGGACAAATAAACATGGATTTAGTTTTTTAAATTAAATCTATGCATAACAATCTTGCCAATCGCAAGACTAATGTGGAGGAGTACCTAGCTCGTTAATCCATAGATGTAAAGATTCAGTTACAGAGGCATACATTAAATCTTCAAAACAAAGAATAGGTAGAAATTTAGAAAGGTAAAACTTGAAATAGAAATACTCAAATTTTCCACATTCATTGAAAAGAGTAAGCACATGAAAATTGAATTTGTTTTTGATATTGTTTATCCGATGAGTTATGTCGCATTTCAAAAATTAAAGAAAAATTGGAATGAACAAACCTCATCCCACATTGAACTTCTTCCTATACAGGCTGTTCCGGAAATTCCCGAACAAGGCTTAAATGTTTTGGAATATCTCACTGAAAAATATGGTTCAACTGCTGCTCAACGGAAATTAGAGATGACCAAATTTGCCGCATATAGTGAAGATATTGAAGTCAATATCGAACACATGAAACGTATGCCAAATAGTCGTTTGGCACATCAAGCAATTTTAGCTTTGGAAAATACCTTAGATAAATTCGCACTGACGCAAGCCCTGTTCCACGCCATTTTTGCACATGGCAAAGATATTTCAGATGCTGAAGTTTTGAAAAATATCATTGAAGGAATTGGCTTAGATGGCAATCATGTTCTACGTTCGATACAACATAAAGAAATTGCCGATCATCAGCGCGAGATCACAAAATACGTGCAGAGTTTAGGCAAGCATCCGATTCCTTATTATATTGTGAATGGTGAAATTTCAGATGAAAGCTTTTCGACTCAAAAGCTCAAAGATTTATTACGCCAAGCCAGTTAAGTAAAATATGAATAATCTATGAAAGTCGTAAATGAAAAATCCCGAATATTTTCGGGATTTTTTGTAGTCGGTCTTAACATTCTATTTTATAGATAAAGGGCTGAATTAATATTCAATCTGATGTTGAATGCGATGAATTCTTCCCTTTAAACGTCTTGATATTGAATAAAACATAAGACTGAACAAAAATAACAATGCGGACAGCGCCATCAAAGCAATATTCACCACTTTGGAAATTTGATCTGCTTTCAATACTTTCGGTTCAATACTTTTCGCCAAAGGCGTCATTGCTTGACCATAAACTTGCTTTTGCATCGTCCAAATCATTTCAGGCTTAAATCCATACTCAATAAAGTTATGTTGTGTTCTTTCAGCCTGAACCAATTGAGCTACATAAGAAGTTGCTACATCCTTATCCGTTGGCTTATGTAATAAAGCAACTTGCCCTAATACATAAGCTTTTACCGTATCGTTGCTGTTGTCTTCATTCAAAATTTGAGCAATTTGGCTTTCTTGAATGTGCTGTTTGTAATGAATTAATTCATATTGATCCTGTTCATCATCATCATTCATATCATATTGAATATAAGTGAATGCTGACCAAATCAAAATTATGCAGATAAGCCAAGCTACAAATTTCAATACAAAAGACTGAAATCTGATTGCAAAAAACTTAAACTTCTTCAAAAAATGAATAACGACAAATGCACCAACCATCGAACAGAAAACTTTCAGTATGAACCAACCAATCCAACCAAGTAAATTAAATAAATAATCAGGTTGATTGTGATATTCAGAAACAATGCCTTGAATTGAATAAGGAATATGTAACTGTTCAACTGTTTGAGTCAGCCCAAAAAAACTGTAGATAAAATCCTGCTGAATAAAAATTGCCACGAAGCTCACAATAAACACACTACCCGTCAATACGCTCATCATACTGAGCTTATTTTGACGCTTTTGTAGTATGTTTAGTCCCGTTGCAATATGTTCGGATTTAACAGGATGATCTTCTACTGTTTTCAATCAAATGACCTCAACGACATAAATTATGAGTGGGTTTGGTTATTACTTGAATCAATAACCAACTGCTGTAAATTGGTCTGCAAAGCACGAATTCGTGTCGATGCTTCTTCACGCTTCTGCATACCTTCTTTCTGAATTTGAATCACATCATTTACAGTATTAATGAGGGTATTCTGTACATGTTCAAGGGTTTCGATATCAATCACTGAACGCTGATTGGCTTTGGCAGTATCCACAGAGTTTTGATGTAACAAATCTGCATTACGCTTCAATAAATCATTGGTCGCATCATCAATGCTATTTGCCAATTGCACACTATTCTTTTGCTCATTCAGAGAAATAGCTAAACTGATCTGATTTTTCCAAGCAGGTAACGTAATATTTTTGATCGCATAAAACTTATCAACCAACATCATATTATTCGATTGAATAATACGAATCATCGGTAAGGTTTGCATTGCAGACTGCTGTAAAACCTGTAAGTCACTGACGCGTTTTTCAAGATTATTCGCCAAATGATTGAGATCATAGACAAGCTGATTCGTCTGCTGATCCTGCTCTTGTACTGAAAGTGCCGAAATTTCCTGTTGGATTTCTTGTTGTTTTAGACGACCCGCCGCAATATAAACACCCAATTGCTTGTATTCATCTTGCACGCCTTCGAACATTTTATCCAAAGTTCCAACACGTGCTTTTAAACCATTTTGTGATGTTTCAATTTCTTTGACCAAGGCATCAATTTGTTCTTTAGTCGTATTAAAATGCTGATCAAAGTTTTGCTTAGCACCTCTAAACTTGCTCAAAATACCACCCAAAAACCCACTGCTTTTTGGTTTATTCAAGATACTGGAGGTATTGAGTTGCTGTGCCACGCTCACAACTTCATTGAGCTTTTGACCCGTAACATCTAGGTCTTTATTTTTCACCAAGCTCAGTAATTCATCGGTATAAGTAGAGGTCTTAGTTGCGATATTTTTACCATATTCAGCAACACTTGAATGATTAATATCAGCCAACTCCTTACGTGCTGTTTGGACGGCTTGAAAATCTTCAGGTTGTAACCCTATTTCTTTAAGGTTCATTTTTTCAAAGTCTTGCTGTTGAATCTCTGTAGATACTTCAGTTGACGACTTAACCAATAATTCTGAATTTGAATCTGACATGATGTCCCCTATTTTTTATCTAATGATTTTTGTAAAGATTGAATGAGCTTCTCTCTGCTTTTATCAAGCTCATCTAAAGATGTTTGTGTATTTTGCGAACTATTTCTTTGAGCTTGGCTTTGCTTAACATGATATTGCCATGCAGGAATAAGAACTTGCTCAGCTTCTTTAAAACGATCCATCAAACTAAACGAAAGTTTTTGTGTTAGTTGCATTTGAGTGAGTGCAATATCATTACTGGCTTGTAAAGTTTGCAAGGTATTAATTTTCTTAGAAAGTCGATCTTCAAAATTATTTAACGGATGTAAATTTTTCACAAAATTCGGATATTCCACTAAAAATTCTTGTGCGGCACGAATATATTTTGCCATTTGTTCACGCAAACCATTCGCTTGTTGAAAACGCGACTGTGACTTTTGAATTTCAAGCTGTAACTTTTGACTGAGTTGATTAGCTTGATGAATATTACGATCTAAATCTTTAAGATATTTAATTTTTCCTGCTTTAAACTCCAAATCCAAACCGAGCCAACGTTGTAAAGCATTAAATTTTTTAACTTTTAAAGACTTTTTAGATTGATTGAGTTGTTGAATAATCTCTGCAATGACATGACTAAGTTGCTGTGTAAGCTGTGGATCAACACCATTGAGCAATACTGCCTGTGATTGAATCAAGTGATCTGCATAATGATTCAGACGAACTTGATCATCCAATAATGGTACAAGATCATTTCGTTTAATCGAGAGAAGCTCATCAGAACTCACCGCAATTTGATCAAGTGGGACAAGCTCATAAAATTGTTTCATATCATTAAAATTAATTCGTGATCTGTTTATAGTAAATAGTTATATGCGTTCTAATGTAGCAAATTGCAATAAAGAGATTATCATTTTCAATCACTTTATATTTAGTGAAATCGTTATGCAAATTTTTAATGATTTAAATTCTGGGTTCTCTTTAAATCATTAAAAAACCCGTTAAGGTTAACGGGTATTTGAACTCATATACATAATGAATGTGATTGTGGAACTATCTTACTATTAATGACGGCGTGATGCTTGTCGTGCTCTATAGCCGATTAAACCTGCCAATCCAAATAATGTGAACCACCCGATTGAACCACCTCCACCATTATTTCGAACACTGCCTGGTGCTGTCGCTGTATTCTTTAAATGAATTACGCCAGTATTTGACTTTGCTCCATCAGCATCGTACACGACATATTTAACATCATAAGGAAATACATCTAAGGAATTTTTTAATTGCAATGTCACGTTACCACCATAACAAATATATTTACTGTCTTCATTAGGACATGGACCAGAACGATCTGCACGAACTGCAACTGGGTTAGGTAAATCTTCAATACGAATGGCTTGCGTTTGACCTTGAGCATTAAAAAAGAAAGCCGACTTGTTAGGATTAGATAATGTACTTACCAGTCCATCTCCATCATCATTGGCACCTTTGAGCAAATCAACACTTACACTTTGAGTGCCACCATGTTGAATGGTTAGATCCAATTTTTCAGGAACATTTGGGCCTATATTCGTAAACCTTCCTAAAATATATGCACTTTCTGAAGTTGAAGTTTGTTTATTTTTCAGCGTGTACTTACAAATCTCAAAGTCACTCTCTGCAGTCAAACGATCATCTTCTCTGTAGAGCATGATTTGTTTGAGATTACTGTTCCAACTACATTTTAAACGTGTGTCATCTTGACCAATAAATAAGCCATCTGAACCAATTTTACCGACACCAGTTCTGACAACCGTGACTTCATAGTTATCAGGGTTTAAATGCTGGATTTGACGTGCACCATTAGTCACTAATTCATCAGGTATATTAGCCGAAAACGGATCAATAAAAATCGTTCTATATTTCTGATCAGATTTTGTATATTTAATTAAATTACTAAATTCATCACGGCGTAGTTGATAGTATTTCAACAACTCAGGTTTAGTTTCTTTATTATTAATAAGGTCATTAAACAAATCATAATTGGCTTGGTAATTGTCAATTAGACTCGTCATAGATTTATTGGTATCCGTGATATTTTGAACTGTTAACCTTAGCACTTCAGCTGAACCAATATCACAGGTATTACTTTTCATACTAGCCGTAGTTGAATCTGACTCTAGCGAACGTTTAACTCCTCTTTGATCAAATCCAGCGCAACCACCATCACCGCCCACATCAATCAGACTCACCCCTGTTTTCTCCAGTGGAAAATACATCGGAAGATAATCCGTGTACTCTTTGTCTACCTGAATTGGGCTTAAAAGATCGCCCATTTGTAAACCATTTATATCTACTGAATTAGTTTTGGCATAAGCCAGCGTTATTTTCGGTAATTCACAATCTGCATTACTGAGATTCATGGCATTTTTTTCAGCATCGACATTCGCATTATCAATAGTAGTAATGTCTCCGCCATTAAACTTACATGATTTACCCGAGTTAAATGCAAGCACATTATAATCTATAGTTTTCTTAGCTGTTAAATCATAGAGTAATGCTGTAGTGGCTGTATTCTCGACAATCGTATTGCTCAGCAGCCCCAAACTCGACGTTGGGCTTAGGTTATTTTGGGTATTTCCCGTGATTCCACTAAATTCAATAATACGACCTGTGCTCAAATTGGCTATATTTTTACTGATGGTACTTGTCGATATAAGTGCAGTCGGTTGACCACAATAACTCAGTGTACTTTGGCTATTTGCATCACCATTCCCAATGATACTGCTTCGGTTAATTGCAATATTTCGAATGGTATAACTGAGCTTATCTAAACAAGTCATTGCTAGCACACTACCTGTATTCGCTTTATTGTCTTTTAATACAGAACCTGTGATCGTTAAATTGCTATTGATATCATTGAGAAAAATTGCTCCTCCTTTATCAGCCTTTGAGTTCTGAATAATTACATTAATCAATTCAGTATTTCCGCCTAACAGTAAAGCTCCTCCAGCATCCGCACTATAGCCATCAGCTAATACAATATTCTCAAGAGTTAAACTCGGCTTTTCCAAATTGATGGTATTAAATAATCGCGCCGCACCTTGACCTGAAATGGTTGTTTTTAGCTTTGTTTTTGCTGGATAATCATTATTAATAGCATTGGGTTTTGAATAATCGGCAGGCTCTTTACCAACAATATAAAGCGGTGAATTAGGTGTGAGCTCTCGCTTAAGCACATAGGTACCTGCTTCTAATTGAATTGTTTTGACATTCGATGCATGTTTATCACCTTTCGGGCACCCACCATAAGGCTGATGCGTTGAAGCTGCTGTGACGGCTTCTCGTAATGAACATTGACTTGGATTTTCACCATCTTCATCATTAAAGGTAGTCACTAAAATCGTTGTATCCTCGGCAGCCATAAGTGACATTGCAGCCAATACACCGAGTGTTAACAGTCCTTTTGTGAATTTTTTCATCACTATTCCTTATTTTTATTTTACTTATACTTTTATTTTTTATTGCGGCGTAATGTTATTAAACCTAATAACACTATCAATCCAGCAAAACCAAAGCTTCCGCCTGATGTTTTCACACTGTAGTCTTTATAGGTATTTGGTGGATCTTGCACGACATTTGTTTTGATTTGGATATATTTGTTTAAAGAATCACTAAAATAAGTCGTGGTGGTAATAACTAAAATATTAAATTGGTCACTACCATGCCAATCACCATTCGGTTGGTAGCTAATGTCACCATCCTGTGTGAGCGTTAATTTCCCTTTAGAAGTAGTATTGGTTTGAACAATCTTTAGACAACCAGGTTGCCAAATGCCACTGGTTGGTTCACTACCAAAAAGCTTTTGACACTGTGCTGGTGTAATCAGTTCACCATCCACCAATTGATCACGAATGGACATTTTTGCAACATCTTTATAAAGAATATCCGCCCCTACAAGTTCAATTGTGTTTAAGTCCACGCGGAGTTCAATTGCTCCACGATCACAAAGTTCCCAAATATTATTTCGTTTAATTAATCTTTGATCTGATGTCTCACATGAAATAACACCACTTCCTGATAAGGGTCCTTTATTTACAATAGGAGAATCATTTCGACTGCTGTAGCTTTCTAACAATCTCGGTCTAAAATAACCTAAACTCGAATCTGAATACTCTTTAAAAGGACATAAAATACCATCTGATGTGATATCACATATACCTTCAGAAGAGGATGAAGCGATCAGATTAGTTGTTCCTAAGCTTTGAGAAAATGTTCCTGCACAACCATTAGAATATAAGTTATTACTTAAGTTATTTGCGATACCGCTTTGGCGAATGGTGCAATCTTCAGCTCCATTTTTAGCCAAAATGCTATTTCCAACATAACCACGTTGCAGTGGTGCATCTAGAATCAATCCTTTGCTATTCAAAATCATGGTGATATTACTCACTGTCATGAGATCCATGACACGAATTGTATGACCTTTATTATTAAAAATTGTGCTGTTCGAGATCCCTCTAGCACCTGAAACATTCACTATCGTTTTATCATCAAATCCCTCAAGACTATCAAATAACGCAGCTGAGCTTAAGGTTACTTCATTATCTCTGACCACAGATGAATTCACTAAATACTGTGGTGTATCACTAAAAATTACCGCCCCATTTTCTGCTTTATTACCCTGCATTACTGAATTTGCAATACTTACAAATCCAGGGGTTTTTAACAGATCAAATTTACCGGCGCTATAAATGGCTCCACCTGACTTTGCCTTTCCATTGAGTAATTGTGAATTATAAAAATTCAACGATTCTTTATTGTAAATTAATCCACCTTGCTCTTTGCAAAGTACAGCATCACATCCACTAAGCGTGATTTCATGAAAATTCACACTGATTCGAGCATTATCATCATCTTTTGTATCAGTGGTTTCTGATCGACGATCAATATTAAAAATTCGATCAGTGCCAGTCATTTTGATTACAGCATTATGTTTCCCCAACAAATTACTGTTTAGATCGGATTCGTAGCGTGTTCTCAGTGTGACTGCTTTTGAAATTAAGATTTCTTTATTTAAATTGTAAGTAAGAGATTGTAAATAAATCGTATCTGTCGTCTCTTTTCCTCCACAACCATTAAAGCCTGCTTCTGGTCGACCTTGGTTGATATACTCTATTGCTTCACGTAATGAACACTTGTCGTCAGCTGCTACAACATCTTCAGTTGTATTGACAACAATATCTGCCGCGAAAGTATGACCAGCGAAGCACAACAAAACTAAGCTTATGCTTTGTTTAAGCATAGAGAACTCCTTGTTTTTTCTTTATTTTTATAATCAGCAAAACATCAAAAATGTAACGCTATTATTCCTTTTTGCGTACTTTGTCACATTTGGTCAATTTAAACAATTTTTTTAGCGTTACAGATTATTATTTTCGACGAATGAATTAGAGAATTAGAGAATTAGAGAATTAGAGAATTAGAGAATTAGAGAATTAGAGAATTAGAGAATTAGAGAATTAGAGAATTAGAGAATTAGAGAATTAGAGAATTAGAGAATTAGAGAATTAGAGAATTAGAAATCTATCTCTTATATTCATCAATCAATGCATAAATTTGTTTGATAGTTGCATTGGATAATTTTACTTTCTCTCCCTGAAGCATCTTTTCTAATTGCTCCAGAGATTGAAGTAAAGTACTGGTTTGAGTCGGACCATGCATCAACAAATAATCAATAATTTGTGGGTCAAAATGAACACCTTTCCGTTCCATCACAGATGTGAGCAATGCCAGACGATCAGCATAAGACTGCCCACTAGGAACTCTTACACTCACTGCCTGAGTTAAGCGAGATTGTAAATCTGGAAGCTCTAATTTTAATTCAATCGGAGCAAAGCGTGAGGAAAAGACCAATTGTCCTCCCCCCTCGTTATTATTATTGATTAGATGAAATACTGCTTTTTGCCAATGAGGAACCCCGCTAATGGCCTCAATGTCATCCAAGGCAACAAGGTCATACATTTCTAATGAAGTAATTGCTTCAATCGGTGCATCTAGTAATTCAAGTAGGGAGACCTTAATTGCCGACTTACCTACTTCTAGATAAGAATCACAAATTGCGGTGAGCAAGTGACTCTTACCTGTTCCCGCTCCACCATAAAGGTAAAAACGATTCATCAGTCCTGCATGAAGCTGCCTAACGCCATCAATTACAGGTCCCCAACCCGGACCAGAAAAATCACTGATTCGAGCATCGAGCTGGGGTTCTATGTTTAATTGTAATTGACGCATCTAATTCATGAGACCTTATGGTTCTTTTCGATCTGGCAAATCCATGTTACTAGAATTTTCAGTAACTTGCTGATTATTTACCACAGGATCTTTTATTTCAACGTCTATATCCACATCCTGAGTACGAATACTCACAGATCCAGACGGATCAGTTTGAATTTCAACGTTTCTAGAACCATAAAGTTGGCTTTTTTCATAACTATCGCGAGCATGTCTCAGCAGAACAACAATTACTGCTGCAACAGGTAAGGCAATCAACATACCAAGGAAGCCTGCAAGCTGTGCACCTGCCAATACGGCAAATACAACCGCTACTGGAGATAGACCAATTTTATCTCCCAGCAAGAAAGGTTGTAGTACATAACCTTCTATGCCTTGTCCAATCATAAATACAACAAGAACTAACGCCAGTTGCATCCAATCAACGCCAAATTGAAGTAGGGTTGCAATTACAGCAGCCACAATACCTACAGCAAAACCAAGATAAGGAATAATACTCGCCAAACCTGCGATCATCCCAATGATTAAACCGACATCTAATCCAATCAGTTGTAATCCAACCGCATACACAATTCCGAGTAAAATCATCACCAAGAATTGACCTTTAACAAATGCCCCTAAAACACTATGGCATTCGGTGGCAATTTCTAAAGTTGTTTTTTCATAAGGACGTGGAATCAAACGACGTAAACTATCAAGCATTCTTCTCCAATCTAATAGGAAATAGAAAGCAATGATAGGAATGAGGACAACCGTACCACCAATTTGTATAAAGTTAAGTCCAGATTGAGCAATTCTAAGCGCCATTGCCTGCAAACTGTCCGTACTATAGTTGGTCTGAATGTAGTCCATTACAATAGTCGACATATGGTTGGTGTCAATTTCCATCTGTTCGACATTAAATGTATTCGACACCCAAGGTAAAAATGTAGAGTTAATCCAATTAATACCGACAGGAATACTGTCACGTGCAATGACCAACTGCTTCCAAATTAAAGGTACGATGTACCAAAAGGCCATGGTTACTGCAACGCCAATACCAATAAATACTGTGCCAATCGACAACCACCGAGGTAAACCAATTTTCTGTAATCTATCGACTAAAGGACTAAATAAATAGGCAATAAAAAAAGCAATAATAAATGGGATGACAACAGGCTTTAATAGATACAAAATCCATAGGAAAAGCGCTAGTCCACCAATAATGAGAATTCGTTTTAATGTACGATCTTGCATGCAATCTCGCCTTTTTCTAGATGATTCGTTATTGAATTAAAAATATTTCGCTAAAGATAACATTTTAAAGCATAAATACCATAAGAGTTTCGTATATTCAGGTATAATCTCCGCGCGAATGCGGAGACTTCATTATGAGCAACTCAACCTCTACCCATAACACTGGTTTAAGCTATAAAGACGCAGGTGTCGACATTGAAGCGGGCGACGCATTAGTCGATCGTATCAAATCTGTTGCAAAGCGTACTACACGTCCTGAAGTGATGGGCGGTCTTGGCGGCTTCGGTGCCCTTTGTAAAATCCCTAAAGGTTATGAAGAACCTGTTCTCGTATCTGGCACAGATGGTGTTGGTACAAAATTACGTTTAGCATTGAATTTAAATCGTCATGACACCATTGGCCAAGACTTGGTTGCAATGTGTGTAAACGATCTTCTTGTTTGTGGTGCTGAACCATTATTCTTCCTTGATTACTACGCAACTGGTCATCTAAATGTTGATGTTGCTGCGAATGTAGTTACTGGTATTGGTGCGGGTTGTGAGCTTGCTGGTTGTGCATTGGTCGGTGGTGAAACTGCTGAAATGCCAGGCATGTATGAAGGCGATGACTATGACCTTGCAGGCTTCTGCGTAGGTGTTGTTGAGCAAAGTAAAATCATTGATGGCACTAAAGTTAAAGCGGGTGACGTTTTAGTTGGTGTTGCATCAAGTGGTGCTCATTCAAATGGTTATTCATTACTTCGTAAAATTATCGATGTAAAAAATGTTGATTTAACTCAAATCGTAGATGGTCGTCCTCTTGCAGACGTTGCAATGGAACCAACTCGTATTTATGTAAAATCAATTCTTGAATTGCTTAAACATGTTGATGTTCACGCTATGGCGCACATCACGGGTGGTGGTTTACCAGGTAACTTACCTCGCGTACTTCCAAACGGTGCACAAGCTGTTGTTAATGAAGCATCTTGGGAATGGCCAGAACTATTCAAACTTCTTCAAAAAGAAGGTGGCGTTGAACAGTTTGAAATGTACCGCACATTTAACTGTGGCGTAGGTATGGTTCTTGTTGTTGATGCTGCAGAGGCTGACAAAACAGTTGAACTATTGAATAGTTTAGGTGAAAAAGCTTGGTCTATGGGTCATATCGTAGATAATGCTGAATCTGTTGAAGGCGCTGACGAAAAAATCCGTGTGGTTTTTGCTTAAGTATTCAAGATGATTAAAATTGCTGTACTTGTTTCAGGTAGTGGTTCTAACCTTCAAGCCTTGATTGATGCCAATCTTTCAGGGCAAATTGTTGGGGTAATTTCCAATAAACCTGAAGCATATGCTTTAGAACGTGCCAAACAAGCCAATATTGCCACAACCATCATTGAACATAAGCAATATCCTAATCGTGAAGCCTTTGATGCAGTCATGCATCAACAATTGGTGGATTGGGATGTGGATCTGGTTATTCTTGCTGGATTCATGCGCATATTAAGTGCTGACTTTGTCAAATTATGGGAAGGAAAAATGGTGAATATCCACCCTTCTCTTTTGCCAAATTACAAGGGTATGCATACACATCAACGGGTTTTAAACACAGGTGATGTGTTACATGGATGTACTGTTCATTATGTGACGGCTGAACTTGATGCAGGTCAAGCACTTGCTCAAGGTATACTTAAAGTCGCAGTAAATGACAATATTGAAACGCTTGCTTCACGTGTTCATGTTTTAGAGCACCTCATTTATCCACAAGCTGTTGAATGGATTTGTAACGGTACGATTAAGTACACTTCTCATGGTGTAATGCATCGTGGACAAGCCTTAACTGAACCCTTTCAGTTTTGTAAGTTCTGACTTTTATATTTATACAATTATCAGACTCAAAACCATAAAATAGTTTAAATAAAAAACGCATCTTAAGATGCGTTTTTTATTGCTCGAAATATTTACTTCAAATAAAAAAGTCTTTATAACCGCTATTGAAGCAACAAAGTTTTAATTTTTTCTGCTACTTCGACTGGATGCTCTAAAGGAAACATATGGCTTCCTTCAAAAACCTGAAATGGAGTACCAAATTTCTTTTGAGCTTTTTGTGGAAAGCGCATTTTTAAAAATGGACCTTTAGACGCGATCAGCATTTCAACAGGTATCATCGGCTTTGCTTGAGGCATCCACCACAAAGATGGATTCGTTCTAAAAATTTCAACTTCCGTCATTTTTGGTATCGTCAGTTCAACACCACCACGCAAATGATCATCGGTCAAAGCATAACGAATATAGTCATCAAAACATTGAGCATCAAATTCTTGATAGAAACCTTTCGGTCTCAGTAATTCAGCAGCTTGCTCACGACTCTCCCAATGATCACGGCGACGCAATGACAAAGCTGCTGGAGACATTGAATCAACAGCTTTCAGCTTTAAAACTTTCGCAATATGCAACATGACGGATTCCTTACCTAAAATCAAAGGAGGATCCATCATCAATACACGTTCAAAAAGATCTGGGCGTTTTAGTGCAGCCTTAAAAGTTAAAACAGCACCAAGAGAATGACCGATGCCAATCACCTTACGACCATTGGCTTTTTGCACAATACTATCAATGACTTGCTGCGTCATGCTTTCCCAATGATTATCCACTGGATAGCGTTGATCCGTCCCAATCAATGGAACATAGATCACATCAAATTGATCACTCAAAGCATCAAATAATTTTTGATAGACTTGAGCAGGCACGCCATTGGCGTGCGCAAAATGAATAAGTGGTTTCATTGCAGTTTCGTCGTTTGTTCAGACTGAATTTGCTGAGTAATAGATGAAGTAATTCCTTGTCCAACTGTTGCACCCATGCGACCCAAAATTGAATCGAGTGGATTATGCTCAATCGTATAATTCACAGTCTTATCAATTTTTAATTCACGTTTTAGCGCATTAACACTACCAATACGGTCAGCAATACCTAAACTGACTGCTTGCTCACCTGTCCAGAACAACCCTGAGAATATAGCAGGATCATTCGACTTCAGTTTTTCACCACGACCTTTTTTCACAGCTTCAATAAAATGTCCATGAACATTATCTAACACACCTTGAACATGTGCTTTTTGAGCAGGATCTACAGGTTGAGTCATAGACAATAAAGCCTTATTTGAGCCTGAAGTCATTGTGCGATCTTCAACACCCAATTTCTGCATCAAACCATTTACGCCATAATTTGGCATAATTACACCAATTGAACCCACTAAACTCGATGGATTAACAATAATTTGATCGGCTGCAGATGCAATATAGTAAGCGCCAGAAGCACCCGTATCACCAATCACGGCATACAATTTTTTATCCGTATGCGCTTTCTTCAATATTTGAATTTCTTGCCAAATTTCATCAGATTGAACAGGTGAACCACCTGGCGAGTTGATATTGAGAATAACAGCCTTACTTTGCTTATTTTCAAATGCTTTTTTTAACGACTTGATCGTATCTTCACTATTAACACTTTTATCATCTGCTGCGATCGTGCCGATGATGTCTACGACAGCCAAATGGTTACCTGTTGTGGTACTCGCATCAACATTCGCAGTCGAACACCCGCGCCCCATCACAACCAGTAAAAAGAGAATATATGCAAAAGTTAAAAATTTAAAAAAGATACCCCAACGACGCGTGCGTCTTTGTTCTTCAACTGAGGCTAAAACAGCTTTTTCTAAAATTTCCCATTCTTTACCAGTAACTTGTTTATTTAAATTACTATTGTCATTATGAGGTTGTGGTGGCCAATCGGACATATATACCATCCAAATTCATTATTAATGCGACATTATATACATGTAATTGCTTTAAACTGTTTAAAGTAGCAAATTTAAATTATAATATTTAACAACCCTTTCACAATTTAAAAATATTCAACATACTGACAAGATGACTGAAAATAACCCTTCGACGACGACACGATTACTGAATTTTTTTAGTCGCCGTCCCATTCGATTTTCACGCTTTTTCGCGCGTATTCTTGCTGGTTTGATTAATAATTTTCATATTGGCAAAACAGCAAAAGTGGTTCGCTTAAATGTGGATATTTGCCTACCGTATTTATCTACTGAACATAAAAATCAAATTGCACGTGCTGCCATTTCCCATGAGCTTCAATCTTATATGGAGTTTTTTAGCATTTGGGGCAGCTCGAATGAGAAAAATATTTCACGGATTCGTAAAGTTCATGGCGCTGAGCATTTTCATGATGCAATGCAAGCACAGAAAGGGATTGTTTTACTTGCGCCCCATTTCGGAACATGGGAAGTTATGAATGCTTGGTTTGCACAACATTCAAAAATGACCATCATGTATAAACCTATTAAAAATGCAGATGCGGATCAATTTGTACGTGCAGCCCGTAGCCGTGAACAAGCCAATCTTGTGCCAACCGATGAGTCAGGTGTCCGCCAAATTTTTAAAGCATTAAAGCAAGGTGGGACGACTGTTATTTTACCAGATCATACGCCTAAAAATGGCGTTGAAATGATTAAATACTTCGGTTTACCACTAGACTCAAGTAATCTCAGTTCTAAGCTCATTCAGAAAACTAAAGCTGCGGCATTATTAATTTACGCAATAAGAAACGAAACGGAAGATTTTGATATTCATATTGAGACGATAGATTCTCAGATCTATGATGGTACTGCGATGGATGGCACTTTAATCATCCACAAAGCTATTGAAGGATTAATTGCACGATATCCTGAACATGCGCACTGGAGCTATAAACGCTTTAAAGCAAATCCAGCTCTACATGATATTTACAATATTGATCATGAAACTGCACTATCAAAAGTCGAGCAAGTTCGTGAAGAAGCTAAAAATCCACTCTTATCAACTTCTTCAGAACATGAACTTTCTCTGATTAACTGATCTAAATATCAACTACCTTTTCAACCAAAGTTTTAAATCTCGATAATCTTGAACGTTAATTTCACCAGTTTTATCCAAGCTAAATTGGATACTTCCTTGATCTATCGTGGTTTTATACGGGATAGCCAATGCCTTTAATCGTGCAAGGACAATCGGATGCGGATGATGATAGCGATTATTAAAACCTGCCGATGCAATTACTAACTTCGGATTGAGTCGTTTTAGAAAATCAAAGGATGAACTATATTGACTACCATGATGTCCTAAAATAAGCACATCCACATCGAGATTTGGATATTTTTGTAATAACGTATACTCAGTCTGCCAACCTGCATCGCCCATAATGAGAAAATTTTTAAAACCCTGTGCATTCAGTACTTCAATATAAATCACACAAGATAACTCATTTTTATTTTCATCAACATGGCTCAGATTATCACGCTCTGGTGCAAGCACACTCAATCTGATGTTGCCAATATTCTGTATTTGCCCTGCATAGCAATAATCAAAATTTAAATTATTAAAGCGTTCATCTTGCTGGTTTGACCTAACTTGATCAATTTTTAAGACTTGGGCAATATCCTTAAATGCGCCTGCATGATCTTGATCCAAATGTGAAAGAAAAATTTGATCCAGCTTTGATATCCCCTCACCCATTAAATAAGGGATGATCAATTGACGTCCTACACTAAATTTCGTCTCATCATAATAACCACCCACATCGATCATGATCTGTTTGTCTTCACTTTGTAGATGTACTGCCTGACCTTGCCCAACATCTAAAACGGTTAAGCTGAATTCATGTGCTCTTTTAAGCGGAATGATTAACGGTAAAAAGCAAATTAATGCCCAAGCTTTAGGTACAACGAAACGAGGCAAAAATAGAATAATGATTCCAATAGCAATACTGACGATTGAAATCGTCGAGAGACTTAACCACGTGAGGCTAGGCTGAAATACAAATTGCAATAATCTGAATATAGCCAATAAGCAACTTAATGCCCAATCTGCACAATTAAAAAACAACAATCCAAGTGGTTCACTGATCACGCCTAATAGTGCTGCTACGACCTCCAATGGCACCACAACCATGCCAATCATAGGAATAGCGATCAAATTAACCAAAGGTGAAATCAAAGAAACCTGCTGAAAAATAATCGCGACCAAAGGAAATAAAGCGATAAAAACTTTCCATTGCGAATCGACTAAAACTTTCAAGAATAGCCATCCTTTCGTTTTCCAAGAATCTAGCTGCGACCGATCTACAGAATGACGATGGCTAACCATGGTTTGATAAACTCGAATCAAAATAAAACAAGCACCGTATGACAGCCAAAATGCAGGTGATAAAATACTAAAAGGGTCTATGAATAATAAAATGCTCGCGCTTATCAATAATAGCTTTAATGCATTCACGTGCTGTTTAGCTAAAATTGCAATACTTACAATTGCCACAGTTAGTAGCGTTCGCATTGCGGGAATTTCAAACCCGACAAAAGCGGTATATAGAAATACACAACCTAAAAATGGAATAACCAAAAGATAAGGACGTGGAACCTTCAAAAATAACTGTGGTTTAAATTTTGAAATCATAAGATTTATAAAAAAACAGACAATCACTGCAAAAATCAGAACATGTGGACCTGAGATAGCCAATAAATGCGATATCCCTAACACTCTAAATTGCTCTTTCACAGAGTCTGATAATAAGCTTTCATCACCCGTTAATAGGGCTAATAACAATCCTTTATGATTCAAAGATTGTGATTGAATTAAATTCCTAAAATCGAGTCTGAGCTGCTCACTAGCAACCTTAAAACGACTTAACCAACTTGAATTGGATTTAAAAAATTTATTATATTTTACAAGCCGAGGATCATTTTGAGGAATCAGCTCAAAATGATTAACTTGCATTGTGCCCATTATATTTTGCTGTATCAGCCATTTTTCTTGATCAAATACATGCGCTATGGCATAACTATGTGCGGGTTTAACTTTCCCTGTGATTTGATAATATTGACCGAGTTTTAAATCAGTTTGAGTAAATTGATCATTTAAATATAAAAGTACACTATGGCTCTCATGATCATTCTCATCAGCGAGCTCAGCAATTTGCTTCACAGATTGCTGCTCATCTCGCATATTTATTTCATTTAAACGGCTGATATAAACAATTTCTGTTCGCTCCTCTACAATATTAAAGCGATGTTTAAGCCGATCTTGTAATGAATCTAAGGCAAATTGATGTCCAAGAAAAAATACACTGATTCCAATGAAACCCATTTTAAAAAGCTGAAAATATCGTTTAGTGGTCAGCGAAAATTTCAGAAAGCCAGTGATCAATAGCAATAAGGAAATGATATAAAAAACTGGCGCAGTTGCGACCAATCTTTCAGGCAAAATATGCCCCATTGTAGAAATACCCATGATCCAAGCGATCAATAAAACAAACAAATACATGGTGATTCTTTATTGTTATTTTGAAACAATTAAAGCCCAATTTCTTGAGCTTTAAAAGGTTAATGATCGGTTTTATTCCAAATAAAAGTCACTTGATTTGAGCATTATTGATTAAACCCATAGACCATCTTGCATGTGTAAAATACGATCAGCTTCTTTAGCCAATTGTTCATCATGAGTCACGATTAGCATCGCCATATTAAACTCTTGACGTAAATCGGTGAGCAATTCAAAAATACTACTTGCCGTTTTACGATCCAAGTTACCTGTCGGTTCATCTGCCATCATTAATTTAGGCTGAGTCACTAAAGCACGCGCTAAAGCCACACGCTGACGTTCACCACCAGACAATTCACCAGGTTTGTGAGTCATGCGATGAGACAAGCCAACACGCTCAAGTAAGTATTCAGCGCGTTGTTTCACTTGCTTAAAATCAGCCCCTTTACGTAGCATTAACGGCATTGAAATATTTTCCAACGCAGAGAACTCAGGTAAAAGATGATGAAACTGGTATACAAAACCGAGATGTTCATTGCGTAAGAAACCACGCTCTGCTTCACCTAAATTATCAAAACGTTTACCATTTAAGTTCACAATACCTGATGTTGGTCGCTCTAAACCACCGAGAACATGCAACAAGGTACTTTTACCAGATCCACTCGATCCGACAATAGAGACAAATTCACCAGCATTGACCTGTAAGGACAAACCTTTGATCACGTCGACAGTCGACTTGCCATCGGTAAAGCTTTTTTGAATATTTTGAGCATCTAACACGACATTACTCATAACGAAGTGCCTCCGCTGGTTGGATTTTAGATGCACGTAATGCAGGGTAAATTGTAGCAAGGAAGCTCAATACCAAAGAAACACTAACAATCAATGCAACATCTTGCCATCTTAAATATGATGGCAAGTAGTTAATAAAGTATGCATCAAACAAATTTAGTCCCATGGTGGTATTTAACCACCCCATAAAACCACTAATATTAGTTGCAAAAATGATCCCTAATGCAGCACCAGCAAGCGTACCTACCACACCAATGACCGTACCTTGCACCATGAAAATTTTAGTAATGGTAATCGGTGATGCACCCAAAGTTCTTAAAATTGCGATATCAGATTTTTTATCTGTAACCACCATCACTAATGATGAAACGATGTTGAATGCCGCAACCAATACAATCAGGAACAAGAGTAAGCTTACCATTGCCTTTTCCATTTGGATGGCACTAAACAAGTTACCGTGGGTATACGTCCAATTAGATGCATAGAACTGACCTGGCAGTTGCTGAACAATCTCATCAGCCACTTGAGGGGCTTTAAAGATATCATCCAACTTCATACGCACACCTTGAGCACCATCTGGTAAACGAAGCAAAGTCGAAGCATCATTCAGTGCGATATAACCCATCATTGAGTCAACTTCAGCACCAATACTGAAAATACCCACAATTTTAAACCGTTTAAAACGCGGTACGACCCCTGCTGGTGAAGGTGTTGCCTCAGGTAAGACTAAAGTAACACTATCATTTAAGCTCAAGCCCAATGCATCCGTCATTTGCTTGCCCAGTACAATACCAAACTCTCCTTTTTTCAAAGAGTTAATATCACCTTGCACCATATGATCTTGAATAATTGAAACTTTCTTTTCATAGTCAGGTTCAATCCCTGTGACCATGATTCCAGCAACCTGTCCTTGAGCTGTCAGCATGCCTTGTAATTGTGTAAATGGCGCTGTGCCTACAACATGTTCATGCGTATCAATCTTCTTGGCAAGCTCTGGCCAGTCTGTTAAAATTTGTGTTGAAGAAACAGTAGCTTGAGGTATCATACCCAAGACTCGGTTTTTTAATTCGCGATCGAATCCATTCATCACAGATAAAACTGTAATAAGAACAGCGACCCCGAGAGTCAAACCGATCATTGATACCAAAGCGATAAAAGAAATAAAGTGATTACTCCGCCGTGCGCGAGTGTATCTCAACCCTATATACAGCGAGATCGGTTTAAACATACCATCTAGTCCGAGGTGTTTTAATGGAAGCTCTACAGCACCAAAGTGGAGAAAGCGAAAGACGCGTCATGTCCCGTATTGATGCTGCGCTAAGGATTAACTATCAGATCATTTCTGAAGAAATTGCTCTCAATGACCCATATGATTCAAATTTTGTATTACCGCGTTATTTTCTCTTACTTGCAGAATTAGATCAATTTGATCATGCGCTTCTATACGAATTGGAACAATTAAATCAAAAAGATCAACAAATTGCTCGAATCTTATCCTTATTTAACCAAAAATTAAACCTAATTAATGGTTCTCTATACGATTCAATTGTACAAACCATGTTACCAATTCCTGATTCGGTGAATTTATCAGAGACTGGTTTAAGTTTTTATAGTGAAAAAGAAATCCCTGATGGGTCTTATATTCATATTAGTTTGAGCCATCCTGAAAATTTCTTCCATATCGCAGCGACAGCACATGTTGTTTATAGTCGACCTGAAGAAAATGGTAAATATCGTACGGGGGCATATTTCATCACTTTACACCCGCAAGATCGAGTTAAACTTGCCAATGCAGTAGCTCAACATCAAGCTCAAAGTTAGGTTGTACAATACCCAAAGTAAGCATTCTAAAGATTTTATTTTTTAACTTTATAGGCAAGCATCAAGTCTTTGTAGAAGTAAACAAATAATCCCGTGAGTAGTACAAAAGCGCCTACAAAAATCATGGTCGTTAAGGCTTCATTATTGAAGTAAGCACCCACACCTAATGCGATGATGGGTGTTAAGACTGTGGTCAATGATAAAGTCGTCGCTTTAATATTTTTGATCAATTTAAAATAACAAAACATCGCCAACAATGAAGACATCACCACAGCATAAAACAATCCCAAAAGTGATTTCATTTCAGGAATTTGTATAGGCGCGTATTGCCAAATAAAGGGCAACAGACAAAGTGCAATCAAGGTTGAAATCGTTATTGATCCCGTTGCTTGTGATAAAGGCTGAAGCGGTGCATTAATCTTTTTAATCCAGAAGATCGAGGCGCAGTAAATTAAGACACTCATCAGCATCAGTACAATGCCAGTCGGATGCACGACTTGCTGATCACCACCTAAACTAATGATAGCAAGCCCGATCAGAGCAATCACCATACCTAACCATTGACTCCAATACAGACGAATTTTAAATATAAAGACGCCTAAAATTCCTGTGATTAATGGTGCCAATCCAAACATCAGTGCAATCAACCCAGAACTCAGATAATCCACAGCTAAATAGGTAAAAATTTGCGACCCAATGAAGCTAGATGCACCTGCGATATAGCTTTGAATAGATCGCTGATCTAGCGGTAACCATCCTCTTAGAATGAGTAACAGTAGAATAGCGATAGGAAATGCCAGAAAAAATCGAAGTGCTAAAGCCCACAGCGGATGTAAGTCTGTAGCACTCCACACGATTGCCAAAGGCGTTGTCGCCCAAATAAAAACCAGTAACGCATAGGTTAAGGCTATATTGAATTTCGATGGCATTCGTTATCTGCTTTAGTGATTGGAAATCGAATTACTCTAAATACGTCTAAATTCTATATAAGAAAAATGATGCTTAAGAATAGATACTTATTTATAGATGAGTAGTCTTACGCTTTTGCTTTTGAATGGTTTGGTCTAATGCGCTTGAGAACTCACGCTTATCACGTTCAGAAATCGGAGCAGGTCCGCCTGTATTTACACCAGCGCCACGTAAAGTATCCATAAAATCACGTAAATGCAGTCGAGCTTTAATATTAGATTCTGTCCAAATTTCCCCACGTGGATGAATTGCAATTCCACCTTTTTCGATCACTTGAGCAGCAAGAGGTATGTCTTGTGTCATTACAATGTCATGCTCTTTCATGCGATCTACGATTTCTTGATCCGCCTGATCTGCACCACTCATGACTTGAATTGAATTAATTCGTACTGATGGCGTAATCCCAACATTTTGATTTGCTACAAAAGTAACTTCCAGTTGGTATCGATCAGAAGCGCGTAAAATCACCTCGCGTAAAATTTTTGGAAGTGCATCCGCATCAACCCAAAGCTTAAAAGGCAGCACAAAAATTTCCTACAAATCACAGTAAATCAATACTATCAAATTTGAATGAGATTGATAGAATTAAAGCGATAAAGCCTTTAGATTTGTTTGAATAAGGACTTAAAATGACTCAATGGGTAGCTTTGAATCATGTTTTAAAATTTTAAAATATAATTAATTATTTGTTTTTGCTCAATGTATGAACGTTTAAACATAATATTGTCAAAACTGTTTTGACAAAGAAATATTAAATCCTTAGTATACACATCACCTCGCAACGTCCCTATCGTCTAGAGGCCTAGGACATCGCCCTTTCACGGCGGTAACCGGGGTTCGAATCCCCGTAGGGACGCCATCTATTGATCTCATACGATCAAAGCATATTCAAAATTACTATTATTTCATTGCAGATCTGTAGTTTTTCACTACAATAGCCCGCTTCATTCTTTTGATTCTATTCAATTCCTATGCACTCATCTCCGAATGATGCTACGCATCAGGGCAATTCTGCGCCTTTAAAACGCGCTATGAGTACTCGACATCTGGTTATGATTTCGCTTGGTGGCGCAATCGGAACTGGACTATTTTTAGGTTCGGGTGAAGTCATTGCACAAACGGGGCCTGTAGGTGCCATTCTTGCTTATCTTCTTGGCGGTATCATCGCTTACATGGTTATGCTGTGTTTGGGTGAGCTTGCCGTACACATGCCTGAGTCTGGTTCTTTTGGCGCTTATGCCAAGCGCTATATTGGTCCAGGTACAGGTTATACCATTACATGGTTATATTGGCTGACATGGTCTGTCACACTCGGTACTGAGTTCACTGCTGCTGCATTACTCATGCAAGAGTGGTTTCCAGATATATCTATGTGGATTTGGACGATCATTTTCGGTGTATTCGTATTTAGTTTAAATATGATTTCAACCCGTTGGTTTGCCGAATCTGAATTTTGGCTTGCTTTGGTTAAAGTTGTTACAGTCGTTGCTTTTATTCTATTAGGCTTATTGGCAATTTTTGGGGTACTGGGCTACCAAGGCTATGAATCTGCACCTTTATTCAGTAATTTAACTTCTGATGGTTGGTTCCCTGAGGGTATCTTCCCTATTTTCGCAACCATGCTCATTGTGAACTTTGCATTTTCAGGAACGGAACTGATTGGTGTTGCTGCAGGTGAAACCAAAGATCCTGCGAAAAATGTACCTAAAGCAATTAATACAGCAATTTTCCGCTTATTAATCTTCTTTGTCGGAACCATTGTTGTGGTTACCTCTCTACTTCCTCATCAAGAAGCAGGTCTTGCTGCAGAAGGTGTGAGTAGCAGTCCATTTGTAACGGTATTCCAGCATATTGGCATTCCATATGCAGAAGACATTATCCGTTTCGTCATTATCACAGCATTATTATCAGCAGCGAACTCTGGTTTATTCGCAGCATCTCGTATGATGTGGTCACTTTCTCATAACAAGCAACTTCCTGCTGTATTCTCAAAAGTGAATTCACGCGGAATCCCATATATTGCTGTTATGGTGACCATGATCGGCGCAATGCCTGGTTTACTTTCAGAGCAGTTTGCACCTGAAACGATTTTCACCAACTTACTTGGTATTGCTGCATTTACCATGGTTGTGGTCTGGATGAGTATTTGTTTAAGCCAATATAATTTCCGTCGACAATGGTACAAACAGGGTAAAACCGCGAAAGATCTTGGATTTGCAGCACCGCTGTTCCCAATCGTACCGATCTTAGGTTTTATCTTCTGCTTTATTACCTGTTTAAGTATGGTCTTCGATCCTACGATGCGTATTAGCTTCTTTGGATGTTTACTGTTTATTGCAGGCTGTTATTTGAGTTATTACGTTTTCTATCGAAAGCAAAACTAACACATAAAAAGAGTGGTCATTGACCGCTCTTTTTTTTAATCTAAAACCAAGAATAATGAGAATAGTGATGATCTATGCGGATTGTTTTTATACATGGAATGAACCAAAAAAATTATAATGCGACAACATTAAAACAATATTGGGTAACACTCTTTGAGAATGGACTCAAAGATATTCATGCTGATCTAGATATTAATACACTCGATATCAGCTTGCCTTTTTATGGTGATTTACTCTCTAAGCATCAGTTGAAAAATAGCTTAGACTTGACTACATTTTTACCCAAATCTTGGGGAGGTTTACACCTACCTTTTCACCTCACCCAAAACCCAACCATCGTCAATGAAACACATCCGAATATTTGTGCTCTTCCTACATTCAACCCCAATCACTCACCCACCATGTCTCAGCGCTTAAGTTTAGTTTCAGCACTCTCAAAAGATCATGTCTTAAAAGAATTTATTATTTTCCTCAATCACTACCCTAAACTTCATCTTTCCCTCATTCAGAAATTTCTCATTGAGACTTATCTTTATCTTGAAAATGAAAAATTCATGCATGAAGTTGACCAAAGAATCATGCAACACTTACAACCTAATGAAAATCACATCATTGTGGCGCACTCTTTAGGAACTGTGATCGCTTATAACTTACTTCATAAAATTAGGGGTTTCCGTATTCAAACGTTGATTACGCTCGGTTCGCCTTTGGCATATAAAGTGATTCAAGATAAATTACCCATCCCGATTAGCCGTCCAAAGCAGCTCAAAGGTGATTGGATAAACTTTTATTCGCCTGATGATTACTTAACGGCATTTCCACTTTCAAATGCACCTTTCGACTTTCACCCTGCAATTATTAATTTTCCAGTAAATACCCCTATTTCCACACCGCATAAAATTGCAGGTTATCTAGAACACCCCAAAGTCATTCAAAGCATTGTTGAAGCCTTAAAACGATAAAAATGTCATATTTCGAATGATTTAGCATCAACTTGATGCCTTTTTATGCACTTGATTATAATTTTAAAGATTAGCCCTGAAAAAGGTTTGACACACTTACAAATCCACCCTAATATACGCCCACCTCTGAAAAGTCCCTATCGTCTAGAGGCCTAGGACATCGCCCTTTCACGGCGGTAACCGGGGTTCGAATCCCCGTAGGGACGCCAATTTCAGAAGTATGTATGTTTATTTAGTCCCTATCGTCTAGAGGCCTAGGACATCGCCCTTTCACGGCGGTAACCGGGGTTCGAATCCCCGTAGGGACGCCATTAAATTTACATCTTAATTTTTAAGATTTTAAATTGGTTTAAATATATTTACTTCACACTGTCCCTATCGTCTAGAGGCCTAGGACATCGCCCTTTCACGGCGGTAACCGGGGTTCGAATCCCCGTAGGGACGCCATATTCGAGACGTAAAAATCTCAACAAAAAAGCCCAAGCATCATGACTTGGGATTTTTTGTATTTGATGTTTGTAGCTTGTATTATAATTGGCTCATTTCATACTACACCCTGTTCTTTTGCATTAAAAAATTATCTATATGATTTACTTATTATAGTAATGAATTCTAAAGCTCAAAAAAATGAACTGATAATCCTGCAGAAACTGAAAAGTTAAGAATTTGCATAACGCCTATTATGTTAAATCGGATAAGCAATACATAATAAAATTTACTTAATGAGACATAATCTGTCGTGTACTTTTTAAACAATAGACAATAAACGGGTTAAAGATAGTAATATGCTCTAATAATTTTTTTATGATCAATATCTAAGAGTTATATAGGTGTCTTTTGAGATGTTTGTAAATCTTATATTTTAAATTGGGGATATTTTTGTATAACTCTTTCTCATTAAAGAAAGTTCTTGAGCTTTATGCTGCTATGCCATTGATCCTAATAGCACTAGCTGGAACTTATAAGTTTGGATATTTTTCTACCTTTGATGCTTTATGGATATTACCTTCTATATCTGCTTATAGTTTATTTTACTCAATTCTAACTACTACTTTATTATTTGCTTTTGGGAGCATACTTTCTTTAATGTATTGGTCTTTTTCAGTTTGGGTAGGCCACTTATATTCACTCATTTTTTCCATATTATTTTTAACACTACTCATATTTTTGATAGGAATACAGGAATCAACTACCTTATCAACTAAGTTAATTCCGCTTTATTTCGGTGTGTTTTATTATTCATATGTACATAGTTCTATATTTGGAGGACAGATAGAGCAATACTTTAGCTTCCCTTTAGTACTTTTTTTAACGATTTTTTCTTTTGGTTGTATGTTTGGAAGTGGTATGAACGATGCTAATAAAGCGATTAATAATAAGACACTACCAATAGTTTTATTTGAACAGCAAACAACATATCCTAATGATCAATCCGATTGGAGACTGTTAGAAGTGATGGATACCCGATTTGTGCTGATTAATCTTAAAAATAAAACAGATTACGGCTATGAAATGAAAGTAGTTGAATACAATAAAGTTGATAGTATTTATTAATTCAAACCCCATTAATTTCTTAACTTCTTTATAGTTTTTCTAAAATCAACATAATACGGATTATACGAAACTCTATTTTTATCTAATATAAATCAAATATTTATTGTGTGTTGAAAAGTCCATTCATCATCGACTGGGCTTTTTTTGTGATTTATTACACCCCTCAAATTAATGAAGTGATATTTAACTATAATTTAGAAAAATATTCGGATGAAATAAGAATAAATATCCAATGACGTATTCATTTAACAGCGATCAGTTTCTTCGAGTTATAAATTGCATTTGGCGCAATAACTGTTTCATTTAAAGGTACTTTATTACCATACCGCGTTTGCATTAGCACTTTCACTTTAGGATCTGTTAAATCAAATTGTCGAAGTTTTTGTAGTGGTGCAAGCTGGATTCCAAGTGCTTGATCATAAGCTTTCCATACAATCTCAGAACAATAAATTGCATCGTCACCCCACCCAAAATACAAATCATAATTTTTACCCAAATGCTTTTCGGCGGATTTGACCAACTTCAACTGTTGTTCAGCATTCAAATTTTTATGATAACGCTTCACTACATATTGTTCATTCACACCACGCTTCGTCCAAGCATCGAATGGCGTATATTTTACAGGTTGAATCGCTTCAAGAACCCAAGGTTTGCCATTTCTATAAACAATCATCCCTATATGACTATAAGGCGAAGCTGTTGCTTTTTGAATCACGATACTTTGAGAAGACTTAGAAGTATGAAAAATAATATCGCCCGTTTGAAAGCCTTTAGCAAAAATAACGGTATTTGATAGGCAACTTACCCAGACCATCAAGACCACACGCTTATAAGGAAGTTTAATCATTATTATTTTTCTCTATCCAATCTTCCGTCACACTATATCATTCAACCGAATCAATCGACTTGAATAGACATTCCTATCAACTCATGACTAAAACTTAGGATGTAAAAGTTAAAATATTAAAACTTTAGAAAATTTGCTTTTACAAAACAACTTAAATCCATGAAATCGTGATAAAACAGTTTAGATAATTTTGAATAAATCAGCTGCTTCAATGACATCATTTACACTTTACCACTTAGCCAATTCTCGCTCTCAGCGTATTTTATGGCTTTTAAAAGAGCTTGAACTGCAATACCAATTAGAAATATGCAAGGTTGATCAAAACAGTACCACTTATCAAAAGTTAAAAACTTTGTCCTCTAACCCCAAATTTCCATTACTACATATTCAATGTAGTCAAACTCAGGAATATTTCCTAAGTGAAACAACTGCCATTGCTGATTACTTGACTCACAAGTTTCAAAAACTAGGCTTAAACAATTTAGGAAATGAAGAACAAATTGATTTCCTCTATTGGAAAAATTTTGCTGAATCTAGCTTTATGCCCAATATGGCTTTAAAACAGATTTTTGCTCAGATTGTCAATAAAACGCCTTTCATAGCCAAACCTATTTCCATGCTATTAAAATATGGTTTCGACAAAGGTTTTTTAAATCATGCCTTAGAAATGCAAATGAACGAAATCGAAGTACAACTGGGTAACAAGCAATGGATTGCTGGCTTGGAGTTTACGGTTGCAGATATTATCCTATGGTTTCCACTGAGAGCTTGTATCGAGACAAGTCCAAAATTCCAAACTTATCCCAATATTCAACGATATCTTCAAGACTTAGAAAGTAGACCCGCTTTTCAAATTGCTTTAAAAAATGGACAATGGTCTGAATCAGTCTTTCAGCAATACTGGAATATTTAAATTGTGAAATAGATAAAAGTGGTCAACAAAAAAATAGTCCAAATTAAGCTTTAACTGATGTCATGCTCTTATTTGGACTATTCCTCAACATTCAAACACTCTAAAAGTAAGACATGGATTTAAAGTTGAGAAGCAATGTCTTTAATGATAGCACTCAACTTAAATCAATCATTCTAAATACTTAAGCACTCTTACGTGAATTCACTTTACCTTGAATAATTGCCTTAATATTGCCTTTGGCATAATTTAAAAAGACTTTGAGTGGCGACAATTTAGGGTTAGGTGCTTTACCTTCACCAATCGCCTTGAACTGTGCCGCGTACCAAATAATTTCCATAATCGCCATTTTATCGACAAATGGAATGCCCGTTTTAATCGGATTCACAGCGTATTTGACATCCTGCCCTGCAATCAAACGATCTGTTAAATCCGTTTCTACCGCGAGTGGACGTGCAATACCAATGAAGTCACATGCACCACTTTCAAGCGCTGCATTCATCCCTTGCACTGTGCGGAAACCACCTGTCACCATCAGTTTACATTTCACTTCCTTACGAATTTTTTCAGCAAAATCGAGGAAGTACGCTTCACGAGCAATGGTACTTTCTTTACGTTGATTTGATTTTGCTCCCGCCATTGCAGGAGCTTCATATGTGCCACCAGAGATTTCAATCAGATCAATTCCAGCTTCATCTATGGCTTTAAAGACAGAAATGACTTCTTCTTCAGTAATCCCACCTTTTTGAAAATCAGCAGAGTTAAGCTTTACCGAAATAATGAAGTTCTCAGATGTTGCAGCACGGACTGCTTTATAAATCTCTAATAAAAAACGAGTACGGTTTTCAATTGACCCACCCCATTGATCCGTACGTTTATTGGTGAGTGGAGACAGAAATTCACTGATCAAATAACCATGTGCACCATGTAACTGCACACCTTCAAAGCCTGCTTTTTCACAAATTGCAGCTGAGGTTGCAAAGCGTTGAATCAGATCTAAGATTTCATCTTCACGCAATGCACGCGGTGTGGCAAAGGTCGTTGCAAGCATCGCACTAAATGGCACTGCAGAAGGTGCAACTGTTTCTTTATTGAGACCTTTAGGACATTGACGCCCTGGGTGTGACAATTGAATCAACTGCACCATACCATGTTGCTTACCCAAATCCGCCCACTGCTTTAATTTTGACAAATCTCGCTCAGTTTCTACAATGACAACCCCAGGTTCATTCTTAGCACGTGCATCCACCATCACATTACCTGTAATTGCACAACCTAAACCACCTTTTGCCCAAGCTTCATATAAGCCTAGATGAAGATGATTTGGCTCCCCCGCTGCATTTGCGAGAGCTTCGCTCATTGCACCTTTAATCACACGATTTTTAAATGTGGTATTTCGAATTTGAATCTGTTCTGCAATCTGGCTCATGCTTACGATCTCTTATTTTTAATCTATGAAATGAATGATTCAATCGAGTGTAAAGTTGACAATCCATAATGTCAATTTGATTAAGATGAATATTGACTCGCCTTGATGAGGTTTTTTGTATATTCATTTTGTGGATGTAAAAACAGTTGCTCTGTCTCTTGAAACTCAATCACTTGAGCATTCTTCAAAACTAAGATCTTTTGGCAAAGTGCTCTTACCACATGTAGATCATGACTAATAAACAAGTAACTGAGTTCATCTTCTAGTTGCAACTGTCTCAATAACTTTACGATAGAACGTTGCGTGGTACGGTCTAAAGCCGATGTTGGCTCATCCAAAATAATGAGTTTAGGTTTTAAAATCAGTGCGCGAGCCAATGCCACACGTTGTCGTTGTCCACCTGATAGCTCATGCGGATAACGACTTTTAAAATGTGTAGGTAATCCGACACGCGTCAGCGATTGATCGATCAGCTCAATCATTTTTGACGCAGCTACTTTTTTTATCGCTAAGCCTTCACCAATAATCCGTTCAACATTCATCCTCGGATTTAAACTGCTAAAGGGATCTTGAAACACAATTTGAAAATTACTACGTAAAGGTCTCAATTTATTTTCATTCAAGCGATTCAGATCATTTCCCAATAAAACAATTTTGCCATCACTTTCAATTAATCTTGCGATTGCGAGCGCTAAAGACGTTTTACCCGAGCCACTTTCCCCCACTACACCGATTGATTCACCTTTAGAAATATTTAAGTCCAAAGCCTCAACAGCGACGAAATAATCTTTCACGCGGTTTAGAAAACCATGCTTAATCGGAAACTTAACTGCGACCTGATTTAAATCTAAAACTTGCTGACGGTTTGATAATGCAGGATTTGCTACGCCAAAATCATGGTTCAATAAATGTTGCGTATAACTGGCTTTAGGTTGGTTAAAGACAGCCTCAACAGCTCCCTGCTCCTCCACGACACCCTGATTCATCACAATTACATGCTGTGCATAATGACGAACCAAGTTTAGATCATGACTGATCAAAATCATTGCCATATTGCGCTGTTGAATCAGTGACTTTAATAAATCGAGTACTTGAGCTTGTAAGGTCACATCCAATGCAGTTGTTGGTTCATCTGCAATCAAGATATCAGGCTCTAGTGCTAAAGCAGCTGCAATCATGACACGCTGACGCTGACCACCAGACAACTCATGTGGATAACGTCTAAGTTTAGCTTCGGCATCACTCAAACCCACATCATTGAGTAATTGAATCGTTTTAAGGCGAACCTCTTGCTTACTATTCCCTTTTAACAGCAGTGGCTCACCTATAATTTTTTCAACTCGATGCAATGGATTGAGCGCTGTCATCGGCTCTTGAAAAATCATAGCAATATGTTGACCACGAATACTTTGTAGCACTTGTTGATTTAATGTGAGTAGATTTTTATTTTGAAATAAAGCTTCACCTGAAATCTGCAAATTTTGCGGCAACAAGCCAAGTAGCGCCAAACTACTAATAGACTTTCCCGAACCACTTTCACCGACGATGGCTAGCGTTTCACCTTGTCTGAGTTCAAAACTCAGATCTTCAACCAAGACTTGCTGTCGATTCTTAATTTGAAGATGGTGAACAGTCAACAACGGCTTAATTTCTTCTTGGATCGAATGCATCTCGAGTCGCCTCCCCAATATAAATCAAAAGTGAAAGGACGATTGCCAGCGTAAAGAAACCTGATAATGCCAACCACGGTGCGCTCAAGTTATTTTTACCTTGAAGTAATAACTCACCTAAAGATGCTGCATCCGGCGGTAAACCATAACCAAGGAAATCAAGCGCAGTCAAAGCCGTAATATTGGCAGTCAGCATAAAAGGTAATTGGGACAATGTTGAACTCATCGCATTGGGTAATATATGCCTAAAAATAATCGTGGAATCTTTGACACCCAAGGATCGAGCTGCTCGGACATAATCTAAATTTCGCGCCCTCAAAAATTCTGCACGAACCAAGCCGACCAATGCTGTCCAACCAAATAACAACATAATAAAGAACAACCAATACACGCTTGGTGTGAACATACTGACTAAAATCATCACCATGAATAATGTCGGCAATCCACCCCACACTTCAAGAAGTCGCTGTCCGATAAGATCAATCCAACCACCATAATAGCCTTGTATTGCACCAACCAGAATTCCAATTACAGACGCTAATAAAGTTAGCGCTAAACCAAATAACAGCGAAACACGTAACCCATACAAAATCCGCGCAAGCACATCACGTCCCTGATCATCAGTCCCCAACCAATTTTGTGCAGTGGGTGGTGACGGTACTGGAACAGTCAAATCAAAATTCGGTGTTTGATAAGAATAACGACTAATCGGCCAAATCGCCCACCCATTATTTTCGATCATCTGTTCTACTGCGGGGTCACGATAATCAGCTTCTGTTTCAAAGATGCCACCAAACTCTGTTTCAGCATAGGTTTTAAAGACTGGGAAATAGAGCTGTTCTTGGTACTGCACAATGATCGGTTTATCGTTTGCAATAAACTCAGCAAACAGTGATGCGATAAAAATAATTGCAAATAAAATAAAGCAGCCAAAGCCTAGCCGATTTGATTTAAAACGATTAAAACGCTCACGCATGATTGGAGACATTATTTTGCTCCTCTCGAATCAAAGTTAATCCGAGGATCAATCACTTGATACAACACATCGCTGATTAAACGAAGTACTAAACCGAGCAAAGTAAAAATAAACAATGTTCCAAAGATCACCGGATAATCACGCTGTTGAATCGCTTCAAAACCCAATAGCCCAATACCATCTAAATTGAAAATAATCTCAATAAATAAATTACCGACAAAGAAAATACCAACCAATGCCTCAGGCAAACCTGCAATCACAATCAACATAGCATTACGAAAAACATGACCGTAAAGCACTCTATTTTCACTTAGACCTTTTGCACGTGCTGCGAGTACATATTGCTTGTTCAGTTCTTCCATAAACGAATATTTCGTCAGATAAGTTAAACCCGCAAAACCACCTAACACTAATGCTGTTAATGGCAAAGCCATATGCCAAAAGTAGTCGGCAATTTTTCCAAACAAGCTCAGTTGTGCAAAGTTTTCAGAAACAAGACCTTGCAGTGGGAACCATTGAAAATAAGATCCACCTGCAAAGAACACAATCAGTAAAATCGCAAAGACAAAGGATGGAACGGCATAACCTACGGCTAAGAGCAGAGATGTCGATTTATCAAAAAACAAACCATGTTGACGTGCTTTTTTAATACCCAAAGGAATAGATACTAAGTAAATCAGTAAAGTACTCCACAGCCCCAGTGAAATGGTGACAGGCATTTTTTCCCATAGCAGTTGAGTGACAGGCTTATCTTTAAAGAAACTGGTCCCAAAATCGAAACTGGTATAACCCTTCAGCATCAACCAAAAGCGTTCATGAGCAGGTCGATCAAATCCATACTGCGCTTCGATTTTTGCGACCATTTCATCACTCAACCCTCGCGCACCTTGATACTGCGCACCCACATTGGTCCCTGTAGAGCCAGCCTCACCACCACCTGTTGCAGCCCCAATACCTTGGAAATTTTCAGCTTTCTGTATAGCTTGTTCAACAGGTCCACCCGGTGCCAATTGGATGACAATAAAATTAATCAACAAAATTAAAAACAGCGTGGGAATAATCAATAACAAACGCTTTAAAATATACATGCCCATATTTACGCAATCCCTTTTTTATTACGTCTTATTGGCGACGTAAATATTGAGCAACTTTTTGGGCTTCGTTTTGATCCACCCACCAATATTGTTCACCCAATGCTAACTTGGGTTTCACAGTCGGTTGTTTGTACATATTCCAATAGGCATACCAATTTTTATTATTGCCATACGTTAAAATTTGATAATAGCCTGCACGCAACAATCGATCTAACACTTTGGTTCTTAAGATCAGCTGTTCACGATTCGGTGCACGAATCACTTGTTGGACTGCATCATCAATCACTGGATTTTTAATGCCTGAGAAATTGTAATTTCCTACCTCATCCGCAGCTTTACTACTCCAAAATTGTGCTTGCTCATTGCCTGGTGTTAAAGATTGTGGCATGACCATCGTGGTCATTTCAAAATCTGAACGGCGCATACGCTCTAGATACTGAGGTACATCGACTTGACGAATTTGAACATCTACACCCAGTTTTTTCACATTACGAATAAAAGGCAATAAGGTACGCTGTAAACCATTTTGATGAATCAACAACTCAAATTGGATCGGTTTACCACGTTGATCATGCAATTTTCCATTTTTAAAGCGATAACCCGCTTTCAATAAAATTGTACGCGCTTGCAACAATCCTTGGCGGTTAAATCCACTGGCATCAGAAACTGGAAATTTCCAATTGGCTAAAGCCCCTTCTTTTTGCACAGGATGCAATTTGGGTAGATAGTTTTGCAGTATTTTGAGTTCAGCCGTGCTTGGCGACCCTTTTGGCTCTAGCTCACTGTTTGAAAAATGACTTTGTAATCGTTGATATTGACCATAAAAAAGCGCCTTATTCAGCCACTCAAAATCATAAGCATAGGTCAATGCTTGACGAAAATAGATATTATTAAAAGGGGCTTTTCGCGTATTGAATACAAAGCTCTGCGTCGGAGCTGGCGTTTCAGGTGATGAAATATATTTTTTGACCATACCTGATTCTAAAGCGGGAAAATTATAGCCTGTCACCCAGGTTCTGGCTTTTTTCTCTTCATGAAACGTAAATTGTCCCGATTTAAAGCCCTCAAAGGCAATATCCATGTTGCGGTAATAGATATATTTAATTTGATTAAAATTATAGCGACCACGGTTCAATGGTAGATCTTTTGCCCAATAATTTGGATTTCGCTTATAGGTAATACTTCGCCCTGCATCAATTTTATCAATTGTATAGGGACCAGATCCCATAATCGGTTGCATGGTGATTTTAGTGAAATCTTTGTTTTTCCAATCCGCTTTTGAATAAATAGGCATCTGCGCCAAAATGATCGGCATTTCTGTATTGTTATCTGATTTGAATGTCATTTTGACACTATGTTTGGATAAAACTTCTGTTTTTGCCAAATCTGATAAATACATTTGCAAACCTGGATTGCTCTTGGTTTGAAATACATCAAAACTAAATTTCACATCCTCAGCCGTAACACCACTACCATTACTAAATTTAGCTTTGGGATTGAGGTGAAAAATTACATACTGTGTTTTCTTTGGATCAAAGGTGACTTTTTCGGCAAGCAATGGATACAGTACACTGGGTTCGTCCAGTGAACTTCCCATCAACGTGTCAAATAAATTGCTCACGCCATCTACTTCAGTTCCTTTACCATTCATGCTATTTAAATTATCAAATGTCCCATTGGCTGAATAGCTAATCAATCCACCTTTAGGAGCATTAGGATTTGCATAAGGCATGCTTTTCACATTGGAATATTTTGGCGTGGCATAAAGTGAAATATAAGGCCTCGTTTGAACCTGCGCCCAAACGACGTTTGTAAAACTTGAGCAAACAACAGCGAACGCCATCATTCGTGCTATTTTAATAAGCGGTTGCATCCTTGCGCTGAATCCTTAATTGCTCAAGCAAATACTAAAAATTGGGAACTTTTAGAATATCACCAACTTGTAGAGAAGCATTCGATTTTAGATCATTCATATCCGCTAACTGATCAGTTTCAATGCCAAATCGAGTGGCAATACGAATCATTGAATCACCGCTACGTACTTTATATTCAGTGACCAATTTAGGTACTTGTAAAGTCTGACCACGTTGTAACCCAGATCGAGCATTCATATCGTTCAAATCAGCCAATTCTTTAGTCGTGATTCCCATACGACCAGCAATCACATTTAAAGACTCACCCGCTTTAACCGTGTAGGGCTCTGTCGCTCGATTACTATTGGTTGATGACTTAGGCGTGGCTGTAGTAGTTCGATTAGCTTTCGATGAGCTCTCATCAGATGAAGTATCTTCACCAGTGACTTTTAAGCGCTGACCTACACGAATAGTTGAGTGACGACTAAGATCATTTAACTCAAGTAAATCGTCCAATTGCATACCGAATTTACGTGCAATTGAAGCTAAAGTTTCACCAGAACGAACAGCATAAACTTCGGAAACAGCTTCATTCGATGATTTGGTCGAGGTTCTTGCTTCTGATTTTGAACTACGATCTGCAACAGCTTTGGATGCTTCAGCTGTTCCTGTTAGTTTTAGCTTCTGACCAACAAATAATCCCGCTGACGGTTTCAAACCATTCAACTCTGCAACTTGTGCAATCCCTAAGTTATATTTGCTCGCCACAGCATGAAGACTATCCCCCGATTGAACAGTATAACTATCAGGGACTTTATTGCTGACTGGAACTTTAATCGTTTGACCTGCATACAAACCTTTATTGGTTTGCAAATCATTTAACTCAACCAACTCATTCAACGTGATATTCGATTTCATCGCGATGCTATATAAACTTTCACCGCTTTGAACGCGATAACTTTCCGTTTTATATGCAGGCTGGACTGACACCTTATCAATTTGGCTACGCGTATTTTTTTCAGCAAGGTCTTTAACTGGTGTAAGCTGATCAACAGGGACATTGATGCGTTGCCCTGCAATCAGGTAAGTATCTGCTTTTAAGCCTTCAGTTAAAGAAGCTAACTCTTGATTGGATAATGCATAGCGATCTGCAATCAACTTGAGATATTCACCACGCTTCACTACATAAGACTGAGTTTTAATTTTAGAAGCAGTGGCACTTGATGATTCAGTCGGCTTCGCTTGGCTTTGAGTCTTAGCTGCAGTTTGACTTTTAGAAGTCGTTTGGGATTTAGTCGTCGCACCTTTCTTTTCAACCAAACTTAACTTTTGACCCACGAACAGATTGCTGTTGACATTCAAGCCGTTCCATTCAGCTAAGTCTTGTACGGATAGATCAAATTCATTCGCTAATCCAGTCAAATGATCATTCGGCTTAACCACATAAATAGAAGGTCTTTCTTCCACTTTTTTCTCTGCTAATTTTGATTCTTGAACAGGTGGTTTTGCGTCATATAGATAAAGTGTTGTTCCTACAAATAATGTTCCATTTGGATCTACTTGGTTCCATTTCGCAATATCACGCCAATTGACCCCATTTTTCATTGCGATGACAGCCAAAGTATCGCCCGGTAAAACCGTATAAGTGCTTCGTTTACCTTTTGGAGCACTAACAATCACTTCAATGTCAGTTTTTTCAAATGTTTTGTTTTGATTTAATTTCGCTTCTTCTGATGATGCTGCTGTATTTTCAGCGACTGATTTTGGATATGCAAAACCAACTTTAACCTCAGATCCTTGTTGTGCAGCAACAGACTGACTGGTTTGAATCGCAGTCAATTTAATTTTGCCATCTAAAGGATCAACAATTTCAGTCCCTTTCGGTGCTAAAGCGGTAATCTCCTTAACAACTTCATCTTTTTCAGCTTGGGTTGCTTCAGGCTCAATCGCTTTTTCAATCACTTGCTCAGCAGTTAAACGAGGCTCAGCAGGGAGAGTACCTAAAATGTTTTCACGCTCATCCGCTGAAATAGGTGGTTCGACCAGTACCGGTTTCACGTTCACTGCTGGCGTAATCGCGACTGGAATACGTGGGGCACTTGGTAAGACTGCAGAAGATGCAAATGCAGCCAATGCATCTGAACCTCTTGGCGTTCTGCCAACGGTCATTGGTGTCGAAGATGTACTTGGAGTTTTGACTGATGCAGCTAGTGTAGCTTGAGCATCGGCTGGACGCTTGGTTTCAACTGGCTTCATTGAAGTCGTAACAGCAACAGTTGAAGCCGTTGACTGAGATTTACTTTGCGCAGATTGATTTTGGGTAGACTGATTTAAAACCGGTGGTGGATTAGTTGAAGTCACTATCGGTGATGTCGTTGTTTTGGTTGTCACTGCATTGGATGATGGTGATGTGCCACCCGCCCAATAACCACCACCCGATGATTTGAGTGATTTTAAACGTGCATCAATATTTGGATTTAAATCAGCAGGAATCAAAATACGCATGGTACTGGTCGCATCTACGATATCACCACGATGCCCAGGGTTTAATTGATACAACTCGGCACGACTTAAACCAGTAATTGATGCGATTTCATTTAAACTCGAACCTGCAGGTACACCTACTTCTCTAAAGTGTGGACGGTTCGCAATGGGTGGTAAATTCACACCATATTTATGTGGAGATTTAATGATTTGTGCAACTGCCATAAAACGTGGCACATAGTTCATGGTTTCTTGCGGCAATCTTAAAGACCAATAATCTGTAGGTAATCCTGCAGCACGGTTACGATTAATTGCCTGTTGAACACGACCCGGACCTGCATTATAGGCTGCTAAAGCCAATTCCCAAGAACCAAATTGATTATATAAGCTACCTAAGAACTCATAAGCAGCACGCGTCGATTCAACAACATCACGACGACCGTCATACATTGTGGTTTGTCTTAAACCGTAAATTTTTCCTGTACTCGGGATAAATTGCCACATCCCTGCTGCAGCTGCACTACTTGTCGCTGCAGGATCGTACGAACTTTCAATCACAGGTAATAATGCTAATTCTGTTGGTAAGCCACGACGTTCTGCTTCTTTAACCGTGTGATAAAGATAACGCGAAGCACGTGCACTTAAGCGCTCAATATAGGGCTGACGTGTAATGAACCATCCACGTTGTGCCTCAATACGTGGATCCCATTTATTTTCATCCATTTTAAAACCAACAGTCATGCGCTTCCACACATCACCATGTTTCAAAATCAACAAACGGTCGCCTTCAACTGCACGCATGTCAGTTGCTGAAAGTAAATCCTCAAGCGAATCCAAACTATTGGCATCTAACATACCCGATTGGGACTTTTGGACTTTTGCCTTTGCAGGCGTAGATGAACAACCTGTAGTTAAACCTAAACCTGCCACCGCAGATGCAATTACAGATAATTTAAAGAAAAGAGTAACAGGTGGCTTCCACGCTGTGGTGGTTGGTTTATACATACAAATTCCGAACAACGAATAATAGATTTATTTTATAAATGACATTTTAGAGGACACAACTTCAGAGACAACCCTAGAAATGCATCCTCATTATTGATAAATGTTACAAGAAATTAAAAAACACGCAGTTAAAGCACTGATGATCCCCATTTGCGTATACAATAAATTCTTAAATCTGGTTGTTCAACTCTTTATTCTTTTTTATTGGTTCAAACTATGTCTGAAATCACCCTTTATGTTGATGGTGCATGCCGTGGAAATCCAGGCCTTGGTGGCTGGGGTGCCTATATCATTACCGAAAGCGAAGAACATAAACTGTGTGGTGGTGAACCAGAATCAACCAATAATCGCATGGAATTAACCGCGGCAATTGAAGGAATCGCATTTTGTCCTATGGATGCGAAATTGATTGTTTGGACGGATTCAATCTATGTGAAACGTGGTATTACTGAGTGGATTCAGGGTTGGAAAAAGAAAAACTGGAAAGATGTTAAAAATCCAGATCTTTGGAAAAAACTCGATGCTACTTGCCAAGGTCGAAATATAGAGTGGAACTGGATTAAAGGTCATGCTGGGCATCCGGGCAATGAAATGGCAGACCAATTAGCCAATTTAGGTGCGGATCAAACCTTAGAAAAGATGAAGAATGGTGAGTTTTCTACTGCTTCAGCTCAAGAAACCGCAAAACCATTAGAGCACGTCATTGATAATAAAATGGATGATAAAAAAAAAATTGAGAGCGACTGGCTTTTAGATGATCCATTTGGTTTTGATTTGGCTGAAGAAGGCTTTGATGAAGTAGAACCTGACAATTTATCAGTGCAACATCATATGAACCCTTCTGAATCAAATCAGGACGCTTCTGATCAAGAGCAATCCAATGAATCTAATACTTCTTCGATGATGAGCAATGCTCAAACTGATTCAACAGCTCATGATGTTCTCGATGCTGATGCATCGACGCTAACACATGGGAATGCAAACGCAAATATGACAAAGCAACATCCTCATATTGTGATCACCCCTGCAAAGTTAAATCTGCAAGGACCGCGTCAATTGATTCTCGATACAGAGACCACTGGATTCTATTATCAAGATACAGATCGAATCATTGAAGTCGGCGCGATTGAAATGATCAACCGTAAACTGACCGGCAGTTCGATTCATATTTATATTAATCCGAAAAAACCAGTGGGTGACTCTGAAAATGTCCACGGTATTTCAGATGAATTCTTAAAAGACAAACCTGTTTATGCTGAAATTGCTGACGTACTTTTTGATTATCTAAAAGGTGCTGAAATCATTGCGCATAATGCTAGCTTCGATATGAACTTCTTGGATATGGAGTTTAAACGTGCTGGCTTTGTAGCGCTGTCAGATGTATGTGAAGTTACCGATACATTGGCAATGGCGAAATCTAAGCATCCTGGGCAGAAAAACTCTCTAGATGCCTTGGTCAGACGTTATGAAATCGTGCAGCGTGACCGTACTTTCCACGGTGCATTGCTCGATGCCGAGATTCTAGCTGACGTTTATCTTGCTATGACGGGTGGTCAAGTATCTTTTGATATGGATAGTGCGAACGCACATCAAGACTTTGCAAGTCAGTCTATACAACGAGCAAAGATCGAATTTGATTTGCCTCTGATTATGGCGTCAGATGATGAATTAGAACAACATGAGAACTGGGTCAAACAATATCAAGAAAAACATGGTGAACCTTGTTTTTTCGGAAAATAAATTCATGTTTCGATTTGATATTTTTTGTAAACAAAACTTAGTTCAGTTATATTAAACACAGAACAATTTAGCCCCAGTTATAGGGGCTATTCAGAACATTTATATACTCATATATACTTAGGAAAGGTGCAGATAGATGTCTTACCAAACCTCAATTCATTTTGACCCTACGGCACTATTGATAATTAAAAAAGAAGTCGATAATTCAATACAACAAGTAGAAACTGCTGTTAATAGTTTAGTCGAAGATCAAAGTCTGCCTTTCGGTATTGATGATGCTTTAATTCAATTTGAACAGTGTGCTCAAGTCTTAATGCTGATTGACATGCCCCATCTGTCTCAATTGACACAGTATGCAGCTGAATTGATGCGTAAAATTATGCTCAATCCGCGTCAAATTAAAACTCAAGATGTAGTGGCTTTAAGCGAAGGCACAACCATGTTGCGCCGATATATTGAGTTTATTTGTTTACGTGAAGTACGCGTACCCCAGTTCCTACTTGATACCATCAATAATCTTGAAATTGCATTAGGCAAACCTGTCACACCTGAAGGTCAACCTATTCTCTCTTCTTTAGAATGTATCGAGCCAAAGTTCTCTTTACCTCAAGCCCCTGAACTTGAAAAATCAATCTTCATTCACAAACTTTATAAATTAAGTTTGCAAAAGATTCTCAATCAACAAGAAACTGAACTTGATCAACAAGCTTTAAAAATTGTCGGTACTTATCTTGCTCATTTAGCTCAAACTAAACCAAGCCAACAATATTGGGGTTTAGTTCATGTCGCATTTAATCAAATCGAAAATCTTGCTTTAAGTGATGCACGCTTAAGAACACTGATTAGTATTGAAACGAATATTGCGACTTTCTTCGAGTCTCCAAATGACTTCAAAGTTGAACTGATTGATTTAGCAAATGTATTAAGTCTTTGCATCAGTCAAGATGATGATCAATCGCATCAAATTCGTGAACAAGCCAACATTGGTGAAGATTTACTCACTGATTCACAACTACAAGTGTTTAGCCGTCATTTATTTGGTCCTGACTTTGAAACTATCCATGTTGCAAGTAAGTTGATCACTGAAGAAATGACGCAAATTCGTAATGAAATCGAATTTAACTATCAAAACATGCCAGAAGATAAGATTGCTGAAATTAAAACCAAACTGTTTAATTTAGCAAACGTCTTTAAAGTGATGAATTTGAACGAAGCTTTTGTTGAGTTAAAAATTCAAGCTGAGAATTTAACCCAAGACAATATGCAGAATAATCAGCAATTCGCACAGCAATTGATGAACAGTATTTTATCTGCGATGAACTCAATTGGAATTTTGGAGCGTAACTTCACATCAAGTCGCCTTCAACTTCGTGTTAACAATATGCAAATTTCATTAGATCGTTTAGATGAAGCGCATGATGCATTATTGACTCAAACCAAAACCTTGGTTGAAGAATCTAGCTCAACGTTGTTGAATTATTTACAAGACGCTCAAGCAACGAGCCTTGAAAATATTCCTGCGCAATTCAAAGAAATTAGTGGTGCATTACTTTTCCTAAGTGCAAAAGACGGTCAAACTGCATTACTGAATAGTGAAAACTTCTTGAAAGCTGAAATGGCAAAAGAGTCAACATTGACGAAGCCTCAAGTTGAACGCTTGCTTGATGTCCTTGCAAGTGTGGAAATTCTGATTGAAAATATCCGCAACAAGCAACCGATCATCCAAAAAATGTTTGATATTGCGCTGACCAGTAGCCAAAACCTAAAAGCCTCTGCTTAATGTGTGAAGAACTCTCGATTGCTTATATTTTTAAGCAACAACAACTTTTGGTAGATGAAAATTTTCAACTACCAAAAGTCGAAAAGCTTGCAGATGACCTACATTTTATCTCGGACGACCAAGTTATCGCTCGAGATTTACATATTGAGGAAGCCATTCCTGAAGGTTATCAACTCGTTCCTATCCGTCAGCTGATTACCCAATGGACTAAGCGCGAATTTGAACAAGCCAGTCGTGCAATTCAATTGTTAGAATGGCGTAGAAACCACAAATTTTGTAGTCATTGCGGTGCGGAAACTGAAGTACATTCGTCAGAGTATGCGATGGTTTGTCCAGCCTGCCGTTATCACCAATACCCTCGTGTTCAACCTTGCGTTATTACTGTGATAACTCGTGGAGATGAAATTCTATTAGCAAAAAATGCAAAAAATAAATCTAATATGTATGGATTGATTGCAGGGTTTGTCGAAGTGGGTGAAACACTTGAAGAAGCTGTGGCACGTGAAACACTTGAAGAAATTGGCTTAAAACTGAAAAATATTCAGTATCTCTCAAGCCAGCCTTGGCCTTTTCCAAGTAATCTGATGATTGCTTTTAAGGCTGAATATGCATCAGGTGAGATTGAGCTACAAGAAGAAGAAATTAGTGATGCGCAATTCTTCAAATTTGATCAACTTCCTGAAATTCCTTTTGCAGGAAGTATTGCTCACGCCATGATTCAGCATGTGATTCATAATACATCGATGCATAAAGATTAAAATATAAAAGCTAAAAAAAGAGAATTGGGCTTAAGCTCAACTCTCTTTTTTATTGCTTTCACATTCATTTAAGTGATTGTTCAATCGCCTGTAAAATCGCTTGTCGCGTTTTAAAAAACGGACTAAATAAACTTGATACACTTCCCATAATTGAAATATGCCCAGTTTTAGGAATTGTGATCACTTCACAGTGATTTCCACACGCTTTCAGCTGTTTTTCTAAATCATAAGTATTACTATGCTTGACCAATTTATCTTGCTCTGCCAATAGCAAATAATGCTGAATTGGATTTTGAGCTACATAATAATAAGGCATCACTTGCTGATAATTCACAGTATGATCAAAAGCATGCTCAGCCAAGGCATCACCTTTGTAATCAAAATGATATGGGCCTGAGATACCGATCAATGCTTTGATATTTTGCTTATTTTTAAATTCAAAAACTTGAGGGTGATAAATCAGCGATGCAATATTAAATGCTCCAGCCGAATGCCCCATTAGAATAATATTAGAGGTGGATATCTCCAACTTCTCTTGATTTAACTCAAGATAGTTCAGCGCAACAACCAAATCATCCACATAACTTGGAAAAATATGATCAGGGGCTAAATGGTAGTTAATCACTGCTACATCATGCCCAAATCGTGCAAAAGCCTCACCTACGAACTTGTAAGAACTTTTATCGCCACGAGTCCATGCACCGCCATGCACAAATACAATTAAAGACTTAGACTGTACAGCATCAGAAACATATAAATCCATGCGCTGACGAGACTTCAAGCCGTAGGCGACGTTATGACGTGTCTGATAGCCTTTTTTAGGTGTAAGACCATTAATTGCCAATCCACCCAAATCATAAGGGCGGAAGTTTTCAATTTTACGTTTTACAAAATCAACTTGAGGTTTAAATTTGGTTTGTAAATGTTCATTCAGCAATTTTAATTTATGGTTGGACATTTGGCTCAACTGCATCTGGATCAATTGCGACAGGAGTCTGATCTAAAGGTTGCGTTTGAGCACCACCCACCATCGGTGTTGTAAAAGAAGAAGATTGAATGCCATTTGCATTACTTTGTAGCTCAACATTATCAATTAACGTGACAATTTTTTGAACATTACCGACTTTTTGAAGCACATCATTCAAATCATTTTCTTCAGCATTATTTAAACGCCCCATCACATACATGACTGCATCTTCTGTATGAACCAATACCTTACTTTCAGACACGACTGGCGCACGCATGATCAAAGCACGTGTATTTGCTGTTACCGTAGCATCTTGCATGATTGTGGTGTAATTCACCTGATTACCCACAGTAATGTAGTTATGAATCGTTTTGACATCACTCATAGCGCGAATATTATCTTCAGCAAGTTGCTTTAAATGTGCATCAGGCACTTGCCCTGTCAACAATACATTACTGTGAAAACTGTTCACATTGACACGTGACTGCTTAAAGCGTGCATCTAATTTATAGAGATTGATCTTTGCTGTACGCTCAATTGAAGAATCAATAAAAACTTGACCAAGCGAACGGGATCCGCTCGAAACGCCGACAGGCTCTGAACCTGTACCGCTTGAAATAAAACTTGCGCAGCCTGATAAGCTTGCGACACACATCATTGTTACTACAATACGGCTAAACACTCAGCAAGTCTCCTCGTGAAACTTAATATTCTTTACTTTAAATAACTGATCTAAATACAAATTATAGATTAATCAAGTCTGCATCCAATGTAAATGCATTTTCAATCCACTGTTGATCATACGCCAACTTAGAAAAATCTTGCTGTAGATTTTTTGCAATTTGTTGAGTGAAATCAAAACAAATAACATCAAAACGATAATAAAACTGTCCATATTGTTCATATTGAGCAACGAAACTTAAAGCAGTCTTCAAAATTTTCTTCTGTTTCGATAACGTAATGACTTCAATAGCGGATCCATGTCGAGTCTTATTTCGAGACTTAACCTCAACAAAGACCAACTCTAAATCTCTACTCACAATCAAATCAATTTCACCATATCTCGAATGATAATTGCTGTGAATGAGCGAATATCCTGCATCTCGTAAAATCTTTTCTGCCTGAGCCTCTGCCCATACTCCCATCTGCTGAGCAACTGTCATGTTCTGAAAGTGTATCCTTTTTATATTGATATAAGGGCATAACGTATATTGCCAAACAAATCATAGACGACTAATTTTGAATCAGATGAGACATATTCAACTGACTTAGAATTTTATGACTGAAAGATGCCTGTTCAACTAAACCTTTCGCAGTATTTTTATAACATGCAGGCACACGTGCAACCTTATCATCAGTAATTTGAATTTGCCCTGTGCGACCTGAAAATTTCAATTTATCCAAATTGGGATTTAACACAAACTGTTCAGCAATTTGCCATGCATCACCACCAAAAGCATATAAACGCTGGAATGGTAAAGTCGTTGGATTTTGTTTATAGGTATTGACGACATCAGACCACTTGGTTTGATACACAGCAGGAACATCACAGAAAGTTAGACCGATTGGCATCGTTTTATTATCTTCTATTGAAATCGCTTGTGCGTATATATTTCTCTTAGGCAATCTCGTTAAAGAATTGATCCAAGTATTATCTCCCAAAAGTAAAATACCATCTTTGGCTTGAATCTGAGGGACTTGATCCACGATCGCGACATGTCCCTGATATTTTTTATAAAGCGCATTCACGAAGCTTAGCGTGTCTGCTTCCATGCCTTTTTGACGCATGATGTAAATATTCTGAATTTTATCGCGTTCCAATACCGCAATCATTGCATCTGCATCTGCATCTTTTGACAAACTATATTGCCAAACATTTGAATGAGACATCGACACTTCATTCAATGCGAGTACAGGTATTTTTGGCTTTTGTTGAATTAAACTTTCAACATCAGTTCGGGCTAATGGCCCAATGATCATTTGAGTTTTTGAATTAATATTCTGTTTAAGAATATCACTGATTCTTTTCTGATCAGAATTTACAAATTTAAGCGGTATTTTACTCGTAGATGACTGTTGTGCGGACACAATACCCAGTTTAATACTGTTCCCTGCTCGCGCCATTGGCCCAGATTCAGGTAAAATAACCAAAACCTCCGCTTGAGCTTGGATCATCATTCCAAACAATCCCAAGCAAAACAAACTTTTCTTATTGTTCAATTTATCCACCATGGAGAAAACCTATGAGTGCTCAGTTATTTGTAGTAGCAACCCCGATTGGGCACTTAGACGACATGACCTATCGTGCTATTGAAGTTTTAAAGTCTGTCGCACTTATTGCAGCTGAGGATACGCGTCAGTCTGCTCTTTTAATGAAACACTATAATATCGCAACTCCATTGACAGCGTGTCATGATCACAATGAAAGTAACAAAATTGATATAATTATCGAAAAATTAAAGCATGGTGAAAATGTTGCTTTAGTTAGTGATGCAGGTACACCACTGATTAGCGACCCAGGTTTTAAATTGGTTCGTGCAGCTCAAGAACATGGTATCCGTGTTACTCCTGTACCTGGAGCATGTGCTGCCATTGCCGCGCTTAGTTCTGTTGGTTTACCAAGTGACCATTTTAGCTTTGAAGGTTTTTTATCATCTAAGAAATCACAACGCCTGATTCAATTGAACAAATTGAAAAATAACATGCATACCATGATTATTTATGAAGCCCCTCATCGTATCTTAGATTCAGTGAAAGACATGGTCGATGTATTTGGTGGCGATCGTGCTGTAGGGTTTGCACGTGAAATTACCAAGACATTTGAAACCATCAAAAAGATGACGCTTGCTGAATTACATGCCTTTATCGAAAGTGACCGTAATCAACAAAAAGGTGAAATCGTACTTGTGATCGCGGGCGCTGCTGAAGAAAGAGACATGGAGCAAGAAGAGTTAGATAAATTATTGCTTCGTTTAGTGCAAGACTTAACCGTTAAGGCGGCGTCACAACTTGCTGCTGATTTGACAGGTATCAAAAAGAAAATCGCCTACCAACGTGCATTGGAACTTACTGCTCAATCTGAAGATGAATAGCGGTAGTGCTTCAATTATTTGATTTTGAATAAAATCTATTCATTTACTTTTTTAATTAAATTTTGAAACAAAAAAAGCATCACTTCAGTGATGCTTTTTTGCATTCAATAGACATTCAAGCAGTGCTAGCTAGACGATCAATCGCGTGCGCTTTCATCTGGAGGAACTTCTTTGATTTGTCCACCACGCGCTAAAAATGCAGCAACTTCATCTTCTAAAGCTTGACGCTGTTTTAGTTTCGCTGTGATGGTTAATGTTTCTGCTTCAGCAACATCTGCATCAGAAACAGTTGAATCACTTACAGCTGCACCTTTTTCGGCAGCTTGAGATTCATCATCATCAACAACGCTATCTTCGTTATCATCAAAATCATTTGAATCTGTCATTTTAAACTCCCCATCAATGACATCTATAGCAACCCATTTAAATCAGGTTAGATTTAATGAGAAATGTAGCAAGCTCTTAGGCTTTCGACTAGAGTCTCAGCCACTTGATTTGTATGTTTATTAATCAAATTCGTAAAAAAGTATTAATGATTGCGCAAAATTAATCCATTGGCTTATTTTCAGCACCCTAAGCTTCATAGCGTGTATTTTTAAGTGCCGATAAACCATTGGCTTGTTGCATAAAGCGCGTTTTAAAAATAGGCAGTTGCTCAACTTGCTTTAAGCCAAAATTACGCGCCCAGACCACCGGAAATAATTCAGTCGTTTCTAACCAACCAATCGCCGACATACCGTGCATCATGGCTTCATTTTGAATTTTTCGTTGATGCTCATAACGTTTAAGGGTTTGTTCATGCGCCCAAACGCCACGTTTAAGATCATGCAATAAAACATCACATAAAATAGCCGCATCTAAACAGCCAATATTTACACCCTGCCCAGCCAGCGGATGAATCACGTGTGCTGCATCACCCACCAATGCCAATCCTTCTTGGACATAACGCTGTGCTGCTCGTGCTTTTAAGGGGAAACGTGCTCTTGGTGTCGCCTCTAGAACCTCGCCCAACATATGATGGCTTTCACGGGTCAATAATGCTGTAAATTCAGCATCATCTAGCTTGGCGTATTCTTCAGCATAGTCATCTGGCAACGTCCAAACAATCGACTGCCAATGACCTTCTTGAGCTTGATCCAAACTTGCCATCGGTAAATATGCCAAAGGACCAGTCGGCAAGAAAATTTGACGTGCCACATGTACATGCGGTTGTACTGTACGGATCGCACAAGTCAAACCAGCTTGTTTATAATCCAGCACATCTATATCGATATATGCTTGCTCTCGCACAAATGAATTTGCACCATCGGCACCAATGAGTAACTTGGTTTTAAGTTTAGTTCCATCGGCAAGTTTGACGATCCAACATTTTACCCCACGTTCGATTCGTACCACTTTGACTTGAGTGCGGTAGTCTTTCACTGCTGCGAGCATTTGTTGTTGAATGGCTAAATTCAGCACGCTCGGCTCAACCATTGAACCTAAGCTATTTTCAACATTTGGATATTGCGAAGATTCTTCACCAAAGTTGATTTCGCCATAACCATTTTTATTCCACACTTGCATGCCTGTATAAGGCATTTGACGCTGAATCTTGCTCCACACATTAACCGTTTGTAGTAAATGAATGGTCGCCTGACTGAGCGCCAATACACGTGGGTTGGCAACTTGTAGTACCGATGCTTCATCTAAAATTGGCGCTGCATCTAACACTGTTGCTTGCACACCACCATCAGCCAACAATAATGCGGTTAATCCACCCACCAAGCCACCACCAATAATAATGACTTCTTTCATGTCTTCAAAAGTACCTGTCATGACTTCAACCCCATTGCATAATTTGCAACGAGTGGCTTAATGCCTGGGATATTTTCAAAACACATTAAACCCATATTTCGAATGAATCTAAGAAGTAAATTTTGATTGCTAAAACCACGAACCACGGAGTCACAGAACTTGATTACACGTTGTTGATCTTTTAAACGTGCTTTTTCATAAGCTTGTAGAACTGATGACTCGCCTAGATCTGCACCTTTTTCCAATTGTTCTGTCAAATAACGTACCAAAACATGCGCATCTCGCATGCACAGGTTAAAGCCTTGTCCTGCGACTGGATGAATGGTATGAGCTGCATTACCCATCAGTACTACACGCCCAATGGCTTGTTTTTCTGCAAGTACTTGAGAAAGTGGGAAGCTGAAACGCTTGCCTGTTTTCTGGAATTTACCTGCACGATCACCATAGGTTTCTTGCAGCGCATCTAAGAAATGCTGATCATTTTCTTCACCCAACCATTCGCCCTCTGTTCCTTTCGGCACTGGCCAAACTACAGAACGACGATATTCACCTGGTAATGGTAATAATGCTAAAGGTCCAAGTGGGCTAAAACGTTCAAAGCCTACATGATCATGGGGTTTAGATGTTTGAACTGTCGTTACGATAGCAACTTGATCATAGTCATGTTCTGATGCACCAATACCCAAAGCTTTACGACAGAAAGAGTCTCGACCATCGGCAGCAATCACAAGTTTAGATTGTAGTTCAATCTTTTGCCCATCTCGAACTGCTTCGATATACGCAAATTCTTCATCTTGGTTTAATGAAGTCACTTGCACACCATCAATCAGCTCAATTGAACTTTGTTTTGTAACTTCTGCGAGTAGGACACGTCCTAACCATGCATTTTCAATCACCTGTCCAAAGCTTTCGACTTTTTCTTGAGCTGCTTTTAGGCGAGCCTTACCGAAACTGCCTTGTTCGGTAATATTCACTTCTAGAATTGGTGTCGCATGTTCTTGTAATGCATCCCACAGTCCAAGCTCTTGATAAATTTGAACTGTACGGCGTGATAAAGCACTGTTTCGAGCATCAAAACTTGAGTGATATGGGGCAAGGTTTGCATCATCATAGTCTGGGTATTTAATTGCTTCGAGCAGTTTGACTTGGATATTGGCTTTGCTGAGCATAAGTGCCAAACTGAGTCCAACCATTCCACCGCCAACGATGATGACCTCTTGTTGCATACTTACTTCCTTATCTGTTGTATTCGATTCTAGCTGTCGAAATACTTAAAACTTGTATTGGTTTTATCTTACATCAAGGTATGCTTTTTTTATATTGGTTCACAAGGTAAATATGTCAGTGAAGACATTTTTGCAGTTTCTATTGTAGTTTTACTTTTTGCCTTACCTACAAATGAGCAAACTATCAATATGAAACTTAAAAAATCAATAAAAAAGCCTACTTAGCCATGAACGGGCTTCCACATATCTGTTCGCGAAATGAATTGAACACATCAGAGCTGGTATTCACCAATTAAAATGTCTATGCGATAAACCATTTAAAATGTCCTGTTTTTAACGACAAGAGTCAAGCACAGGATTCAACTTTCTTTGTTCAATACCGGCTTTCTGAGCTTTACGACTTGGCATACTTTTGTTTGTTCTTGAACGTTTATTCTGTTTTTCCAATGCTTCATGCTGCTGTTGAATATGCGCTAGAACTGAACCTAAACGTTTATTTTCAACAATCTCATTTTGCTGTAGCCCAGCCAATTTATTGAAGATGCTGTAGTTGAGCTTTCGTCCTTGATGCATGAGGGCCACAGTCCCATCCGGATACTCTAGAAATGAAATATATTGCCCAACTAATTTCTGGTTTAATTCAGTCGGTTCAAGCATATAAATACATTTGTCATAGGTCAGGGTTAGATTCTTGGTGACCTTACGCGGTTCCTGCCAGGTAAAAATATCATCCAGTTCAAGATCAGATTCGGTTAAGGGCCGATGTAAATTCTTTGAGTTTCTCGCACATTTGGCGAACCTCTGATTGAAATGCTCAATAAAGCAGGGTAGCCATGCATTGGCTTCAGCAATCGAACCGATGCCTTCTAGGCGCATCTCCTTGATCAAACGGTCCTGAAGGGTTCTATTCGCTCGTTCTACGCGGCCTTTGGCCTGTGGTGAGTTGGCGAAGATAATATCAATGTTTAACTCGTTCAGAATCCGCCCAAATTGCGTGATCTTGCTGTCTTGGCTCGATTTCTGATTGACTCGGAATACCGAGTGTTTATCGCTATAAAAGGCCAAGGGCTTCCCATATTGCTCAATGTAGGCTCGGGTTGAAAGCATGTAATCAAAGGTCGTTTCCGCTTCACAAAAGCGCAGATGCAACAGCTTTCCAGTGGCATCATCGATATAAACCAGCAAGCAGCATTTGGCGGCTCGGCCTTCAAACCAGTCATGATATGAGCCATCAATCTGAATCAGCTCACCCAAGCAATCCCGGTTATAGCGTGGCTGATATGGGCGTTTTAGACGTTTGGATCGCGGAATCCAGAGCTCATTTGCAGTCATCCAGCGCCGAAGCGTTTCTACAGGGATATTCAGGTCAAACATGCTGCTGAGCTTCTCATGCGCCAAGGTGGGTCCAAATCCGAGCAGATGTTCAGAAATAATGGAAAGGCACTTTGATTTTAATAACTCATCATGGCGATGATGACCCGGGTGACCACGACTGGCATGCGCCAGACCTGAAACACCGTCTTGATGGAGCTTCTGCAATAACCGGGTAATTTGACGAGTGGAAAGATTCAGGATTTCAGCAGCACGGACTTGGGTAATACGATGATCTCGAACCTCTTGCAGAACTGCAAGACGTTGAATTTCTTTATCAGACATAGTGATCAGCATCTATATTTTATATCCAGTCCATGATGATAAAAACCATCATAAACTAGACATTTTTATTGGTGAGAATATAGACAATTTAAATGGGTTCTAACAA
>NZ_JCAKNC010000017.1:0-55114 GCF_059515925.1 Acinetobacter sp. CY81 | reverse complement strand
CCTACTTGAAATGAGCCTTAAACAATTTATTTCAACTCAAATATATTCTGTTAATGATTAACTACGTCCTCATCGGATCGCAGGTAACTGTGATAAATCACAGAAATTAATAAACTTAAACTCAATCGTCTAATTTACTAAGTTCTATAATTTCTCAGCTTATACACTCCGAAGAATGTATGGTGGAGACTAGGAGAGTCGAACTCCTGACCTCCTGCGTGCAAAGCAGGCGCTCTACCAACTAAGCTAAGTCCCCAGCTTATCATTTATAGATTCGATGTATCTTAAGTCATGGTGGGTCTGACAAGACTTGAACTTGTGACCCCACGCTTATCAAGCGTGTGCTCTAACCAACTGAGCTACAGACCCTCAGATACATCTTCATGAAGAACAACTTGTTGTGGATTCTTACCGATCGTCAATCTTTCGTTAAGGAGGTGATCCAGCCGCAGGTTCCCCTACGGCTACCTTGTTACGACTTCACCCCAGTCATCGGCCACACCGTGGTAAGCGTCCTCCTTGCGGTTAGACTACCTACTTCTGGTGCAACAAACTCCCATGGTGTGACGGGCGGTGTGTACAAGGCCCGGGAACGTATTCACCGCGGCATTCTGATCCGCGATTACTAGCGATTCCGACTTCATGGAGTCGAGTTGCAGACTCCAATCCGGACTACGATCGGCTTTTTGAGATTAGCATCCTATCGCTAGGTAGCAACCCTTTGTACCGACCATTGTAGCACGTGTGTAGCCCTGGTCGTAAGGGCCATGATGACTTGACGTCGTCCCCGCCTTCCTCCAGTTTGTCACTGGCAGTATCCTTAAAGTTCCCGGCTTAACCCGCTGGCAAATAAGGAAAAGGGTTGCGCTCGTTGCGGGACTTAACCCAACATCTCACGACACGAGCTGACGACAGCCATGCAGCACCTGTATCAGAGTTCCCGAAGGCACCAATCCATCTCTGGAAAGTTCTCTGTATGTCAAGACCAGGTAAGGTTCTTCGCGTTGCATCGAATTAAACCACATGCTCCACCGCTTGTGCGGGCCCCCGTCAATTCATTTGAGTTTTAGTCTTGCGACCGTACTCCCCAGGCGGTCTACTTATCGCGTTAGCTGCGCCACTAAAGTCTCAAAGACCCCAACGGCTAGTAGACATCGTTTACGGCATGGACTACCAGGGTATCTAATCCTGTTTGCTCCCCATGCTTTCGTACCTCAGTGTCAGTATTAGGCCAGATGGCTGCCTTCGCCATCGGTATTCCTCCAGATCTCTACGCATTTCACCGCTACACCTGGAATTCTACCATCCTCTCCCATACTCTAGTCTCCCAGTATCGAATGCAATTCCTAAGTTAAGCTCAGGGATTTCACATCCGACTTAAAAGACCACCTACGCACGCTTTACGCCCAGTAAATCCGATTAACGCTCGCACCCTCTGTATTACCGCGGCTGCTGGCACAGAGTTAGCCGGTGCTTATTCTGCGAGTAACGTCCACTATCCAAGAGTATTAATCTCGGTAGCCTCCTCCTCGCTTAAAGTGCTTTACAACCAAAAGGCCTTCTTCACACACGCGGCATGGCTGGATCAGGGTTCCCCCCATTGTCCAATATTCCCCACTGCTGCCTCCCGTAGGAGTCTGGGCCGTGTCTCAGTCCCAGTGTGGCGGATCATCCTCTCAGACCCGCTACAGATCGTCGCCTTGGTAGGCCTTTACCCCACCAACTAGCTAATCCGACTTAGGCTCATCTATTAGCGCAAGGCCCGAAGGTCCCCTGCTTTCTCCCGTAGGACGTATGCGGTATTAGCATTCCTTTCGAAATGTTGTCCCCCACTAATAGGCAGATTCCTAAGCATTACTCACCCGTCCGCCGCTAAGTAAAGTAGCAAGCTACTCTTCCCCGCTCGACTTGCATGTGTTAAGCCTGCCGCCAGCGTTCAATCTGAGCCATGATCAAACTCTTCAGTTTAATATTGCTTAGTGCCTTAAAGGGCACCAATCTTGGCTCATCAATTTTCTGACAAATATTTCTCAAATAAACTTCGAGTAATTTCTACCATCAATCAATGAAAATAATTTCGATCAATCAATCAGTAAAAATCCACACAAGTTGTTCTTCATAATCTCTTAATGATCTTTCTAATACCTCGTCAGTATTAGAAGCTGGACTTCGATCACCTCAACAACTCAGCAATCTGCTTCGTTCGTTTCCGTGTATCTCGTCGGTATGGGGTGCATTCTAGAGGATTTAGAAATCATTGCAACCCCTATTTTCATTTAAAATTAACGTATGTATGTTTTTTCAACCAAATTGGATAAAAACTGGATTTTTCATTCATTTTTTAGTCGATTTTCTTATTTTATTTTCACTTATTGAGTTTTTTAGCTATTCCTTTTTCACTAAAAATCTTTTGGTAAGTTTAAGTTTTCAGTTAATTCGACTCGTACCAACTTATATTTTGACTTTCTTTTAGGTTTCATCGAATTGATCTTCTTAGATCTGATTTATTTTCCATCAGCATTTTTTTATTTACTTCATTGATAGGTATTAAATCTAAAGCCTGGCTAAATTATTGCCTAAATTATATTTTGCTATACATTATTTAAACAACAACCTTGTATTAGTCCCTTATATGCGAATCCTGATTCTTATAATTTCACTTATAGCTTTAGCTTTTTTTGCATCTCAACGGATTTTCAACCCTCAACTCAATCACAATTCGGTTTCAGATCGCTTACAGCATCCTTTTGATACTCGTCTACGCTATCGAATTGGAAATATCGACCCTCGTTTCAACATCAGTCACGATCAATTAAAAGAAATTACACAACAAGCAGCAGATATTTGGTTTTTAGGAACATCTACACAACTCTTTACTTATGACCCAAATACTCAACTCACCATTAACCTAATTTATGATCACCGCCAAGCTGATTCTGAAGCACGCCGCTCCGAACTTTCTCGACTAGAAGACACTCAACGGTCAAATGAAAATGAATTTCAAAAGTTAGGACAAATTGAATCTGATTTAAACTTTCAACAACGCCTGATTGAACAAACAAAGGTAGATTATCAATATCGTTTAGACCGCTATAACAATGAAGTCCAAAAATTCAATCAATCCACGCATCAAAACAATGTTATGCGTAACTATCTACAAGAACAAAAACAGAGGCTTGATGTTGAAGCACAACAATTACAACAACAGATTGATACCTTTAATGCAAATGTTCAGCAAACCAATCAACACGTCGATACAATCAATCAACTCAATCAGCAATTCAATCAATCCGTCGCACAATTCAATCAACGCTTCCAAGCGCGTCAATTTGATAAAGGTCAATTCAATGGTCGTGAGATCAATATTTATGAATTCCAAAACATGAATGACCTTAGACTTACCTTAGCGCATGAGCTCGGACATGGATTAGGCATATTACATACCGATGATCCTGAATCACTGATGTACCCGATTTTAGAAAAGCAAAATTTTGAGCAGTTCACCTTAAAAGCTGCTGACATAGCCCTATTAAACAGTCGCAATTAATCCATTAAGTTTGCATACTTATATTCCATATATTTCATAAGTATTTATATTCTTAACAGTCCGTTTAGCATGATTCATGCTATTGTATATGCTCATGAATTAGAGGAGAAAGCCGTGAGTTATTATCATATTATCTTGGAAGTAAATGATCATATCAGCACGATTGAACAGACTCGTGATATCGAAATTTTTGATATCGTTGAGCTTCAACCTTATCTCAACTCTATTTTATTACCATTCTATAATGAACAACTCATTGAACTCGATGATGAAAACATCAAGTTTGAAGATGTTTTACATCTAGAAATTAAACAAACACTACTCCCTGTTCAGCATCTGATTGAAGAAGAACAAAAACAGCTTCCAAGTGATACAGACATCACGATCACTGCTTATGAAATTTTTAATGACCGCGAACTCAGCCAAGATGTAACACACGTTATTTTTGATTTACTTGAAGCTGTGAAAATCGATCGCTCAGCACCTTAAATCAGCTATCGTTCTTACTATATAAACAGCTTGGACTAAGGTTCAACGCCATATATAGAAAATAAAGTAAAAAAGGTCTGCAATTATGCGGACCTTTTTATATACGAGAAATGAAAAATTAATTCATCATCAATTTGGCATTTTCATCTCTAAATGCACGTAAAATTTGTTGTCCCGCACGACCTGTCGGATTTAAGCCCAAACGATTCTGTTCCTGAATAATCGCTTTACGAGTTTTATCACCAATCAAACCATCCGCATCGCCAATGTCATAACCACGCTTAATCAAGAAATGTTGAATTTCACGACGTTCAGCGCGTGAGGTGCCTGCATCGGCTGTCGGCCAAGTTTTACTAAAAACAGGCTTACCCTGCAAACGATCCGACAAATGCGCAATAGCCAAGGCATAACTTTCCGCCGCATTATAACTATATATAGCATCGAAATTTCTAAACACTAAGAACATCGGGCCAGACGACCCTGCTGGTGACATTAAACCCGCTTGTGATGAACCCGATAAACCACCTTGAATAATTGGAGAACCATCAGCTCGTACTAAACCTCGATCCACCCATGAGCTTAATGATTTTTTGTTGCGACGACTTTCACCTGAAATAGACATATCAGCAGGAATAGTGACTTCAAATCCCCATGGTTGCCCTGTTTGCCAACCACGTTTTTTCAAGAAATTTGCTGTAGAAGCCAAGGCATCCGAGGTACTTGACACCAAATCTCGACGACCATCCCCATCAAAATCAACCGCTAACTCTTCATATGTCGTTGGCATAAATTGAGTATGCCCAAATGCACCCGCCCATGAACCTTTTAATTGCTCCTCTCTCAAATCCCCACGTTGCAAAATACGCATGGTCGCAAAAAATTCACCACGAAAATAACTCTGACGACGCCCTTCACAACTCAGAGTGCCTAAAGCTTGAAGCAAAGGATATTTACCTGAGATATCACCGAAATTACTCTCAACACCCCAAACAGCCACGATCGTTTCTACAGGTACACCATAAACAGCCGATGCACGGCTTAAAACATCATAGTGTTGTGCTAATTTTTGTTTACCTGCAGCAACACGCTCATCATCCACCAAGCCTGACAAATAATCCCAAATCGGTGTAGAAAATTCAGGTTGATAGTTTAATTTTTCAATGACCGAATAATCTGGGGTTAAATTTTGCGTATAACGATCATATGTTGTTGAAGATACACCAGCAGCAAGTGCACTGTTTTTAAGATTTGCAATACAACTTTGAAAGCCCGTTTGAGATGCGTAATTGGAATTATTCGAATTTGTATTATTTCCAGATATAGACGTTTGCACTGAAGAAGAAATCAACGCAGGTTGACCATTAATGAATAATTCAGCTTGAGCCTGAGTCATTGCTAAAAAAATAGAACCGAATACCACAGATAAACGACGCATAACCTTCCAATTTTTTTGAATTTAAATTATCAGTTCAACATAGCATTCTGAGGGAAAATTTAAAGAATCAAAACGTAAATTTAAATTCATTTTCTTTATTTTAAATTCATATTTTACATTTTAAATTCAAAAATACCGCAAATCTCAAAACTTTAAATTCAAAACACCTTATCCACAACCACACTTTAAATTCAAAACCCTAAAACTAGTTTAAATTTAAAAATAGTTTTTAAATTTAAAGATTATAGAAAAGTTATCAACAACTTATAAAAATCAAAAATAGGTTGCTAAGTACATTATTTATTGTTAAAAAACAAAGAGTATTGGAATTTTCACTTTCGACCTACACTTTAAATTTAAAGCTCGCCAATTTTAAATTCAAAACCCAATATTATAAATTTAAACTTTTTTGAATTCATTTTTTAGTTTTTGAATTTAAATTCATTATTATGAATTTATTTACACTATTTAAATTCAAAACAATTTCAATGTGCAAAAAAGTTATCAACATGTCTTGCGTAGAAAAAATCTATTTTTTATATTTATAAATCATTGGTCAATAAAAATACAATAGCGTTTTTTGTTGATCCGATAAGTGGGCATTTTTCAAAGAGGCGCAATCATGCCCGAATACTTCGCAATAAAAAAGCGACCACAGGTGTGATCGCTTTTTTTTGATACAAGCTTTGAGTTAGATGGTCATATCTTGTGTCAAAGCTAATGGGTTTGGAAGAATCTTGGCCAATTGACGACATAAGCCAGTTAATTCAATCGCATCATTTGGCATCAATGTGATGTGACCAATTTTACGACCTTCACGCTCAGTCTTGTTGTATAGATGCAAATGTGCACCTTCCAAAGCCAACACATCTTCAGACTTTGGATGCTGACCGATGATATTCACCATCACAGTTGGTCGTACCACAGCTGTTGAGCCTAAAGGTAAACCCGCGACAGCGCGAATGTGGTTCTCAAACTGCGAGCATACAGCGCCTTCAATCGACCAATGACCTGAGTTATGCACACGAGGTGCCATTTCATTGGCATACAAGCCTTTGTCTGTTACGAACAACTCTAAAGTCAAAACACCCACATAGTTCAAATGATTCAGTAGGCGAGTGATGTAGTCTTGTGCAACAGGTTGTAGGTCTGTGCTATTTGGCGCAGGAACAATTGAATGCGACAAAATGCCGTTGTGATGATGATTCTCAGCCAAAGGCCAAGTTTTGACATCACCATTTTGACCACGTACTGCAATGATCGACACTTCACGAGAGAATGTCACAAAACTTTCTGCAATCAAGCTACCTGCTGGACCAAGTTCAGCCCATGCTTGCTCAATTTGCTCTTCAGAACGAAGGACAAATTGACCTTTACCGTCATAACCGCCTGTAGCTGTTTTTAGAACAATGGGCAAACCTAAATCAGTCACCGCTTGCTTTAAACTTTCAAGTGAATCTACTGCGTTATACGGCGCAACTGGAATATCCAATTCATCAAACAAAGCTTTTTCAGACAAACGATGTTGCGCGATGGCTAGAGCTTGACGAGGCGGATGAATATCTTTGTTTTTGGTTAAAACATCAACATCTGCCAATGGCGTATTTTCAAATTCGAGGCTAAATACGTCTGCACTTTGAATAAAATCAGCCAAGCCATTTTCAGCTTTGTTTGAAAATACTTGACCTAATGCACTTGATGGGCAGTCTGTACTCGCTTCGAAGAAAGTACACTGAATATTTAGGGGAAGGGCAGCTTGTGCCATCATGCGACCTAACTGACCGCCACCAAAAATACCAATGGTTTTATCCATGAGGAATGTCCCGTATTAAGCTTGGCTTTAAATTTGACCTGGAATATTTTTGCTCGCAACTTTATCCGTTTGTGCATCACGGAAATCTGCCACATTTTTAGCAATGTCTGGACGAGTTAAACCTAAAATCTGTGCTGCCATAATCGCAGCATTGGTCGCACCAGCAGGACCAATTGCAAGTGTACCTACAGCAATACCCGCAGGCATTTGCACGATTGAAAGCAATGAATCAACGCCATTTAAAATCGAAGATTTCACAGGTACACCTAAAACTGGTAAATCAGTTTTCGCTGCGCACATACCCGGAAGATGCGCTGCACCGCCTGCACCCGCAATAATCACTTGGATACCACGACCACGTGCTTGTTCAGCATATTCGAATAAACGATCTGGCGTACGGTGCGCAGACACGACTTCAGCTTCAAAGGGTACGCCAAGTTGTTTCAACATATTGGCAGTGTGTTCGAGTGTTGCCCAGTCTGACTGAGAACCCATGATAATTCCAACGAGAGGTGTGTCTTGTGAAGCGGCCGCATTCATTGCAATGTTTCCAGAGATAATTAAGAGAGATAAATCTCGACTAGAGCCAAGCTTTAATAAGAGCCCTGTATTATAGACTGAAAATTCAACTTCATAAAATTTCAGTGCTTAAAACAAGGCTCGATTTTTATTATTTTTTTATAGGATTCAGAAAAAATGGCTTAAAAATTAAAATATCAAAAAATAATCACTGTTATGGGGTACGAAATACAAAATAAACACAGCCACATAAGCATAAAGCAGCCCAAATATAATCAAGCTTAAAGGGTTGTTTAAACATAAAAATCATAAAGGGAACAAAGACGAGTAGGGTGACAACTTCTTGCGTGATTTTCATTTGCCCGACAGCCCATCCATTTTGAGCCAACATACGAGTCGCAGGGATCATTAAGCCATATTCAAAAAGTGCAATCACCCAACTAAATAAAATGGCTTGCCAGAGTGGGGCATCATGCGGCAAAAATTTCAAATGACCGTACCACGCTAAGGTCATAAAACAGTTTGCTAAAATCAGAAGAAGAAGAGGCAAATAGACCATTGATGTCTCAGAAATTCATTTCCGCACCATTTTACGTTTTATTGAAAAAAACACATCTGATTTTGTCAAAAAAACTGTAATTAATTTGCACATCCATTGCCTGATAAATTCAATTTTTTTATTGCGTGGTTGATACAAGAAAAACTATCTTTTCATTCAGACCCTTGCTATCGTTGGCTTCAAATCGAATCACCTTTTAAATCAAATTTATAACGACAACAGCACAACAACAAAGTGATGTGTCTATAAAAGTAGTGGAGTTAGAACGCATGCATCTGCATATATTGGGTATTTGTGGCACCTTTATGGGTTCATTGGCGCTTTTAGCACGTGATCTAGGACATAAGGTGACGGGTTCAGATGCGAATGTTTATCCCCCAATGTCCACTCAACTTGAAAATGCAGGCATCACTTTAATACAAGGTTACGACCGTAGCCATTTGCAACCACATCCCGATTTGGTCATTGTTGGTAATGCCATGAAGCGTGGCATTGATGCAGTTGAATACATGCTCAATGAAGGTTTACCGTATATTTCAGGGCCACAATTTTTAGCTGATCATGTGTTACAAGGTAAGCATGTGCTAGGTGTGGCAGGTACACATGGTAAGACCACAACCACGACAATGTTGGCTTGGGTACTGGATCAGGCAGGATTAGAACCGGGTTTCTTAATCGGTGGTGTACCACTTGGTTTTAAAGAAAGTGCGCGTTTAGGTGCAGGTAAATACTTCTGTGTTGAAGCAGACGAATATGATTCAGCTTTCTTCGATAAGCGTTCTAAGTTTGTGCATTATCATCCGAAAACAGCTATTTTAAATAATCTTGAATTTGACCATGCTGACATCTTTGATGATTTGGCTGCGATTCAAAAACAGTTCCATCACTTGGTTCGTACCATTCCTTCAGAAGGTCGTATTATTGCGCCAATTACTGAAACCAATATTGATGAAGTCTTAGACATGGGTTGTTGGACACCTATGGTACGCACAGGTTTAGAAGCACATGAAAAAGCAGCTTTATCTGCTGAACAATTGGTTGCAGATGGTTCTCACTTTAAAGTGCTTGAACATGGTGTAGTTAAAGGTGAAGTGAATTGGAGCATGACAGGGCAACACTCAGTTGCAAACGCTTTGGCAACCATTGCCGCGGCTGAACATGTAGGTGTCTCAATAGAAGTCGCTTGTGAAGCGCTTTCAAACTTTGGTGGCGTAAAGCGTCGTATGGAATTGTTAGATACCGTGAAAGGCATTGAAGTTTTTGATGACTTTGCACATCATCCAACGGCGATTGATACCACGCTTGAAGGTGCTCGTAAGCGTTTAGGCGAACGTAAACTTTGGGCCATTATTGAACCTCGTTCAAATACCATGCGTATGGGTAGTCATAAAGATGGTTTAGCACATTCTGCACGTTTAGCGGATGAAGTCATTTGGTATCAACCTGAAGGTTTGGATTGGGATTTACAACCTGTCATTGATGCATCACCAAATAAAGCTAAAGTGGCTCGAACATTGGACGACATCATTCAGAATATTGTGGCTGAAGCAGGTGAGGGTGATGCTGTGGTGATTATGTCAAATGGTGGTTTTGGCGGTTTACATCAAAAACTGATTACAGCACTGAAAGCTTAATTGGATATGTAATGAAGCCCGCGAAGCGGGCTTTTTTTATTGGGTTAAAGGAGAACTTTTTCCAATATAATCAAACTCTCTTAATTGAATCCACCCTTCAACAATTTCACTTTCTAAATCTTGACGTTTACTGTAATAAATCACGTAAACCCATTCTTCCTGAGAGGCATCTTTATATAAATCATACGCCGTTACGCTATCACCACGAATAATAAAGAGATCTTTAAGTTTACATTCAGCCTTTGGAGCAGTATGAAAATAAACACGTTGTTTATGTTTTACATTCACCTGCAATCCCCAACGTGGAATAATATCCGTTGATTTCGCTTTAAATAGAACATTGGCTTGATCACAAGCCATGGCATAACCTGTAGAAGATAGACTACATAACAACAAAATTACTAAAAAATTATTTTTATTCATTTATTTTGATCATCACTAAAAGCTCAATTTACATTGAGCATTAGCTATAATCAAGCCACCACATCCGCCAAACTTTGATCACGTCTAAACATCACATCGACATAAGAACACGTTGCAACAATTTTTAAATGTTTCTCACGTGCAAATGCAACCAATACATCCAATAATTGACGCGCAACCCCTTGTCCACGCAAAGAATCATCAACCCAAGTATGATTGGCAATGATTTTCTGCTCACCGCTCCAAACATAGCTGATTTCTGCAATGCGTTGCCCTGACTCATTTACAGCAAAAAACTCACCTTGTTGACCATGATCAAGACGCTGAAACTGCATAAATCACCTATATTTAAACTTCAATAAATTAAATACTAACCAAATAATACATCACGAATAGATGAATCTTTATCAAATACGGATTTAGCAAAAGGACACAAAGGCAAAATTTTTACATTTTTTTGACGAGCTAATTCTACCGCACGATCAACCAACTGACGCCCTACTTTTTGACCACGAAGTGAGTCATCTACCCATGTATGATCTATAATAAATTTATCTGTTCCAGCCCATGAATAAGTCATTTCAGCCAAATGATGACCTTCTTCACCCACGTAAAACTCGCCCTTAGAACCTGTATCCTGATGCTTGATTTCTAACATTTTTATATTTCCAGTTTTTTAATCACCTTCAAAATTGCCATGTTTTAAATTTGAATACTGTTATTTTTTATTATCAAACTCATGATAACGAAGACCACTGATTTTATTTTTTAGATCTGATAATAGAACGTACGGATAACTTAACAATTCATTCATTAAGCCATACACTGGCCCAAATCTTCAAAAATCGACCTTCATGTCTGCTGTTATACAACCCAATAAAGAACCCCAAATCGAACCTCAATTGAATCCTACTCAACAATGGATCAGTGTCATCAGTTTAGCATTTGCAGCATTTATCTTTAATACTACTGAGTTTATTCCTGTTGCATTGCTCAGTGATATTGGACGAAGTTTTGATATGGCAGCAACTGATGTCGGTATCATGATTACGCTCTATGCATGGGTCGTTGCACCAATCTCTCTTCCTATCATGCTCTTAACTAAAAACATTGAGCGTCGCTTTTTATTGATTGCGTTATTTAGTGTCTTCATTGTCAGCCATGGACTTTCTTATTTTGCATGGAGTTTTGATGTTCTGCTGTTAAGTCGAATCGGCATCGCATTTTCACATGCGCTGTTTTGGGCAATCACTGCATCACTTGCTGTTCGAGTGGCACCCAAAGGAAAGGAATTTCAGGCATTAGGGCTACTCGCAACAGGAACGGCGTTGGCAATGGTATTGGGCATTCCATTTGGGCGCATGATCGGGGAGATGTATGGTTGGCGAAATACATTTGCGTTGATTGCGATATGTGCAGCAGTGGTTTGTTTAATCTTGGCTAAAAGTTTACCTAAGTTACCAAGTCTCAATTCAGGTTCGATCAGTAGTCTCAAAGATTTTGTGCAACGTCCAAGTTTGATGATTGTATTTGCCTTGACGATTATTGTGATTACCGCCCAATTTACCGCTTATAGTTATATTGAGCCTTTTACCTTAAACATTGCACAATTTACTTCAGCTCAAACCACGACTTTATTATTGTGCTTTGGTGGTGCAGGTTTATTGGGATCTTTCCTGTTTGGTAAATTTGGACAAAGATTTCCTAAACTATTTATTCCTCTCAGTTGCATGATCTTAGCCATTGCAATGCTACTCATTTTACCTTTGTCAGGTTCTGTTCTTTCATTAACGATGATCAGTTTATTTTGGGGCATGAGCATCATCATGTTCAGCTTGGCACTTCAAGCCAAGACTTTAAATTTGGCATCAGATGCAACTGATGTAGCCATGGCAATTTATTCAGGCTTATACAATGTCGGAATCGGTGGCGGTGCTTTACTCGGTGGTTATGTCAGTGTTCAGTATGGCTTAGATCACATCGGTATCTTTGGCGGTATTTTGGCTGTAATTGGGACACTTTTAACATTACTACTGGTGCAAAGACCTGACTTTATCCGTAAATCACCATAACAGTCAAAATTTGCACAACCGTAAAAAGTATGAGATCCTATTCTCACTTAGAAATATTCATTATTTCTTCAAAAATTCGTATTGAACAAGGGGAGTAGCCTCCTCACAGCATCATTTTCAAAGCACTTTTAAGAGATTATATTCTTTTAAGAAATACCTTTGAAAATGATGTGTCGGAATATCGTCATTACGCTTTGAAAAAAGTCGGTATCCGAGCATTTAATTTTACACTTATGTATTTTTAGATGTAGGCAAGACCTTGATCATGTTGTTTCAGATGTTTTTTAATTCATCTGGCGACTGGTCAAGGTTTTTTTATGCCTCTTCCATTTGCCAGAAAGGAAGAGTGATATGGAAAGCATAGGCAATCTATGGCTTTATTTGGCATTTTTCGGCATTGTGACCATCATGCTGCTCATCGACTTTTTAGGCTTTAAGCAAAAAGAAGGTCAAGAAGTCAAAGTTAAAACTGCTGCCTATTGGAGCGTTGCTTGGGTCACTGTTGCCAGTCTTTTTGGTGGTGGTTTGTGGCTTTACCTTGAGCAAACAGCGGGTGTGGCCGTTGCGAATACCAAAGTCATGGAGTACTTCGCGGGTTATTTACTTGAGAAGTCTCTAGCAATTGATAATGTCTTCGTTTGGTTGATGATCTTTGCAGCTTTTGCGATTCCACCTGCATTGCAACGTCAACTTTTACTCTACGGCGTACTTGGCGCGATTGTTCTCAGAACCATCTTTATTTTCATTGGTGCTTGGTTCGTCCAAGAGTTTTCTTGGATTCTCTATATCTTCGGTGCATTCCTTGTTTATACAGGTTTCAAGTTCCTGAAAGGGCAAGATGATGATCCAAATATCGAAGAAATGGCAATCCTAAAATGGTTACGTAAACACATGCGTATCACACCACAACTTGAAGGCAATAAATTCTTTGTTCGTCAAAATGGTATGTTATGGGCAACGCCTTTATTCTTAGTCCTAATTTTAGTTGAAGCATCGGATGTGATCTTTGCGGTTGATTCTATTCCTGCAATTTTCGCGGTGACCACTGACCCATTCATTGTTTTAACAGCAAACTTAATGGCGATCTTAGGTTTACGTGCCATGTTCTTCTTATTGTCTGGTGCAGCATCGAAAATGCATTACCTACCTTATGGCTTAGGTTTGATCTTAGTCTTCATTGGTTTCAAAATGTTGATGCTCGATGTATTCCATATGCCAATCTGGATTTCACTTGGTTTCATTGTCATCGTACTTGCAATCACGGCGATCTTGTCTATTCGTCATAGTAAAAAATATAACGAAACCACGCTGTAATTTGATGTAGATCCATCATAAAAAGCCTTCCAAATGGAAGGCTTTTTATATAGATGAGCTTTTTAAAAAATGATTCATTTCAACATATTCAAGCTATAGACATTCATTTGATTAACTTGATCATTAAATATGTTTTTAATTTACGATTTCTAATTGTGGCCAACGCTCTAAAAACCGTTTGGTTTTGACTCTTTGCTCAAAGACTCCACGTGAAACCAATCGTCCATTCCAACTAAGTTTTAGTTCAAATAAATCATTTAAACCCAAAGGAGCGATCATTTCGGTTTGATGTTGCTCATTCATTCGCACTGCAATCGCCGTTGCTGTTTCAGGCCAATAGGAAAGTGCTTCATTAATCGAGTGTAAGGGTAAAATAGAATCTCCATTTTCCGTTTTATACCAATGATGGACATGCGCTTGGTTGGTAATATCCCAAATTTGATCAGGATATTTCGCTTCTAAAAGCGATTTAAGTTTCAAGGTTCTTTGCTGATTGATCTCTTCAGCATCATAAAAAACCACATCAATTTCAGTCTGATGAAAGTCATAATTTTGACCATGTAAATGTGACCAAATCCAATTCCGTATCACACCTGCACTTAAATAAGCCAACGGTTCAAACATTTTTAAATCATGTAATAACTGACTTAAGAAAGCATTTTGTATGATTAGTTTTTTTATCTGTTGTTCAAAAATATATGATTTTTCTTGATTTTCCATTGCTTCAAAATACCTTCATTGATTTCAAACCAACCGTATTGAGCATCACGATTAAAGTTGGCAAAAAAATTGCATCCCTCATAAAAATATCTTAATCATCTTTTGTATCAGCAATTTTATATTTCCAATCAGTCTTTTCTCACTGCAATGGAAATTGGCTGATTTGGAGTAACGAACATGAATATGATTCCAACATTAAATCCCATCAGCGCACCTTGTAACAATAGTTTCGACTTGGATGATTGGGAAATTTTAGCGCAGTATTGGTATCCCGTTGCACGTGTGCAAGATGTTTCGAGTACACCGCAACAAGTCACGTTACTTGATCTAAAAATGGCACTTTATCAAACCGAAAGTGGTGTGATCAAATTAGTCCGTGACATCTGTCCGCATCGCGGTGTGCCTTTAACAAAAGGTTGGGTTGAAGGTGAAGAAATCGTATGTCGCTATCATGGTTTAAGATTCAATGCTGAAGGTAAATGCACCAAAATTCCAGCGCAGCCAGATTTAACCAAAATATCTGATCGATTTAGCTTAACCCATTTTCCAGTGATTCTGCGTTATGGTCTAGTCTGGACCAGCGTCCACGGGCGCGATTTTAAACATAATAATATCCCTGTTTTAGACACATGGGATGACGCCGAACATCAATCTATTTTGCCCCCTTTTTTGGATATTGCGGGTTCATCAGGACGTCAGTTGGAAGGATTTATTGATGTCGCTCATTTTGCATGGGTACACCACGAAGCGTTTGCAGACCGTGATAATCCAGTCGTTCCCAAATACCATACAGAGAAAACAGCGTATGGTCTGAAATCGACGTATATCAGTGGTGTAAGTAACTACCCACATGCCCTGAAACATTTAGAACCTGAAGGCTTTGAATGGAAACGCATATTTGAAATTTATCCACCATTTTCAGCGATTTTAACGGTCGATTTTCCTGAGAATGGCGTCCTTAAAATTCTGAATGCTTGCTGTCCTGTTTCAGTCAATCAAACTCGGTTATTTGTACCGCTCACTCGTAATTTTGATCAGACAGGTGACCTGCAAGCCGTTTATGATTTTAATGCGCAAATCTTTGCGGAAGATCAAGAGATTGTCGAATCTCAAAAACCTGAAGAGTTACCGCTTGATTTGATGATGGAAGCACATTTTGAGGCTGATCGTTCTTCAACAACTTATCGCCGTATTTTGGCAGACTGGGGCTTAAGTAAAAGATATACCGTTTAATGAAAATAAACAGTTTGAATCATTCACCGAGTCAAAGCATTGGGTTTGGGGTACAATCAATCGAAAAAATAAAATGTAGGATCAAACTTAATGTCTTCTGTAATTGCAACGACGGCGATACGCGGTCGCTTCCTCGATATTCAGAATACGGTTGCCCAAGCGCGTGAAATTCACGACCAAGTGCGATATGTAGAAGATGGTTTACTGATTACTGAACAAGGAAAAGTAACATGGTTTGGAACATGGCAAGAGGGTCAAGCTCGCATTACTAATGAAATGGAGTTTGCACATTATCCAGATCAATTGATCGTGCCTGGATTCATCGATACTCACATCCATTTTCCACAAACAGAAATGGTGGGTGCTTATGGTGAACAACTCTTAGAGTGGTTGAATACCTATACATTTCCTACAGAAATGCAGTTTAAAGATAAAAAATACGCAGATGAAATTGCGCACTTTTTTGTCAATGAATTACTGAAAAATGGTACAACAACGGCTTTGGTATTTTGTACCGTACATCCCCAATCTGTCGATGCTTTATTCGAAGCAGCAGAACGTCATCAAATGCGTTTAATCGCAGGTAAAGTGATGATGGATCGTCATGCACCTGAGGATCTCTGTGATACTGCTGAAACAGCCTATACTGAATCAAAAGCATTGATTGAAAAGTGGCATGCTAAAGGTCGTAACCTCTATGCCATCACACCTCGCTTTGCCCCTACGTCTACACCTGAGCAATTAGAAAAGGCAGGGCAACTGAAAGCTGAATATCCTGATGTCTATGTACATACTCATTTAAGTGAAAACAAAAACGAAATTGCTTGGGTAAAAGACCTCTTTCCTGAACAAAAAGGGTATTTGGACGTTTATCATCACTATGGTTTAACAGGGTCACAGTCTGTATTTGCACACTGTGTCCATTTAGAAGAAGCTGAATGGGATTGTATGCACGACACGGATTCAGCAATCGCATTTTGTCCAACCTCAAACTTGTTCTTAGGCAGTGGCTTATTTCCTTTGAAAAAAACCTGGGAAAAGAACGTCAAAGTGGGTTTAGGTACAGATATTGGTGCAGGGACATCATTTAGCCAGTTACAGACTCTGAATGAAGCCTATAAAGTTCAACAGCTTCAAGGTGATAAGCTTTCTGCATTTGAATCGCTTTACCATGCAACCTTAGGTGGCGCAAAAGCCTTAAATCTAGACGATAAGCTAGGTAACTTTAATCTCGGTAAAGAAGCTGATTTTGTTGTACTGAACCTCAATGCAACTGCCTTACAAACCCTGCGTCAGCAGCGTGCTAAAAATATTGAAGATGCTTTATTTGCGCTCTTTACCATGGGTGATGATCGAAATGTTCAAGCCACTTATGTCTATGGTCAAAAAGCCTTTGAGCAATAATCCAAAGCATCCATAAATCTTAAGATGCTTTAATCATTAAAAACTAAAGTCAGTAAAAATAGCGCTTCGGCGCTATTTTTATATCCCAAATGAATATTAGACCTTCATCAACGATCTTATTTTTAGACCATCAATAGGTCATGTCTTTTAGAAATCATCACTTCAATCGACGTATAGATCTTTAAAATAAAGTCATTCTCAGGTCTGTACTTTATTCAACTGACTAAATATCATTAGCCCACCTAAAAATTTCATTTTTATTTTTTATAAAACCAAACCGAAAAGGTTTTTATTAATGCGGACAAAAAAAATATCCTTAGTTGTTGTTCCACTTTTACTTACAGCGTGTAGCGGTTCAAAAACTTTACAGCAAGATGTCTATAGCAATCAGTACGACTGTTATCAAGATTGGGATTATCAACTGTGTGAACCTGAAGAAGAGTATCAATCTTCAAGCTCTGGTGGCGGTGGTTATGTTTCTCGATACATTGGTCCACAATATTATAAAAATAACCGTAAAGTTAAACGTGCAGGTCGTGTGATCACGGCTTATGGGAATCGTTCGATCTCTTCTAAAATTTCAAATCATGTACATACTCAAGCCAAATCTACACCTATACGCGGTGGCTTTGGTCGTGGCGGAAGCTCTTTTGGGGGATAATCGTTGAAACGAATCATTTACCCAGAAAGAGACAACTGGCAGCAACGTCATCTTGATATTGGTTTTGATTATTACAATCTCCCTTCGACAGATGGATCAATCTATTGGTCCGAAGGCGTGTCCTATGAATTCCACTTAAAGCAAATCGAAAAACTTGAAGATGCTGCCAATGAGTTGCATCAGATGTGTCTACAGGTTGCTGGTCGAATCATTCAATCGGGTGATTATCCTGATTATTTTCAAATTCCACAAACCGCAATTGCATCGATTGAACACTCATGGAAAGCCAAAGCACCTATGCTTTATGGACGTTTTGACTTTGCCTACGATGGTCAAAATATCAAAATGCTGGAATACAATGCAGACACACCTACGGGCTTGCTCGAAGCTTCTGTTGCTCAGTGGCATTGGATTGAAGAAGTTCAAAATGTTCCACATCGGGATCAATTCAATAGTATCCATGAAGATCTGATTGAACGTTGGAAACAGCTTTTTGCACCGAAAACCTTAGTTCATTTTGCCGCTTGCCAAGAAGCAGGCCGTGAAGATTGGGGCAATTTAGAATACTTGATGGATACAGCTTTCCAAGCAGGTTTGAATGTCAGCGAACTGTCTATGGAAAATTTGGGCTGGGATCAAACTCAGTTTGTCGATTTAAACGATCAAGCAATTCATCACCTGTTCAAATTGTATCCGTGGGAATGGATTTGGGAAGAGAACTTCTCTACATTTATCAAAGCTGATACGCAGTGGATTGAACCATGCTGGAAAATGTTACTGTCCAATAAAGCCATTTTAGTAGAGCTTTGGAAGCAATTTCCACATCATCCCTTATTGCTTGAAAGCCATGCTTTTAATCCAAATGACCGATTCAATGGCAAATGGGTTCGTAAGCCAACTTTAGCAAGGGAAGGGGCGAATATTCACATTATTCAGAACAATGTGGATTGCGGAGAGGCTTCAGGAAGCTTCCATTTCAAAGACTATGATAAGTATGGCTACATCATGCAAAAATGGGCACCAACGCCTTTACATGAAGGCATGTTACCTACACTCGGCTTATGGATGGTCGGAGATGAATGTTCAGGTTTATCCATCCGTGAAGATGTATATGACGTGATTGGAAATGATGCACATTTTGCAGCACATTATTTTGTTGAATAAAGACTAAGTCCTAATTATTTTCACATACTCATAAATAAAAAAGCGACTCAATCAGTCGCTTTTTTATCAGGTTTAAACATTAAATCGTATGTTCTTTTACACGTTTCATATAAGAAATTAAACGTGTGAAGAATAAAATTTGTAAAAAAATCGTAAATGCAGAAATCAACCACTCATACCATTGGTCAAATTTGGTTTGATCTACGTTTAAACCGTAATATGCAGCCAATAAAATTAAGCCAAATATCACTCCTGCAACAGTGGTCTGTACCAAAATAGGAAATGACAAAGCTGTAATACGACTTACAAAGTGTTCACCATCATCACCACCATTGGCTTTGTAAGCACTATGAATACCGATACCCATAATCATCAAAGTCACAATGCCTTCGAAGCCAATCACGCGTACATCATAATAAGGAGAGTACATGCCATAGTAATAAACAACAGTAACCAACAAGGCAGTCATTAAGTAATAATTTTTATAATGCTTTTTTTCAAGAGTATTGGCTGAGAGCTCATGTGCTAATGCTTTGGTATTCCAAAAATACATAAATGTTGTTATCTCATTTTAAGTTTGCACATACTTTACGCATTCACGTTTAAAAATTAAAGTCATTTTCAAGACAAATTCATCTGTTTAATTTTCCTTATCTCGAAATAAAACCACAGAATCCACGCGACTTTTATGTTAAAGATAATCATCACAGTGCTTTTCATGTTCGCCTAAATTTCCCAAAAAAACAGGAAATATCCAACTCAATACAGAGAATACAGAGCTAGCCTTATGAATAATTCCACTCAAAATGATCAAAAAAATAAAAAACCATCAAAGAAAAAGTATCTATTGATCGGAGGTTTATTTGTTTTATGTGCCTTTATTTTAAAGCGCGATGCACACTAGATCAGCAAAACTTACATATTCTATGAGTAAAAGTAATGCATCTGAATTCGATATGTTTTAAAATTAGTGCATATTACAGGTGTTGCAAGTCAACGCCTTTTTTAATTTTTGAATTGTCGTTTTAGGTATCTACCCATGACCGTTGAAATGAAAGTAATGATTTCTGCTGAAGAAATTCAAGCAAAAGTCTTAGAACTCGGTACACAGATTAATGCACATTATGAAACCAGTGACAAAGAATTGGTTCTGATTGGCTTACTTCGCGGTTCTGTTATTTTCATGGCAGATTTATGTCGTGCGATTAGCAAACCTCACGAGCTTGATTTCATGACAGTATCAAGCTACGGCGGTGGTACTACATCATCTCGTGATGTAAAAATTTTAAAAGATTTAGACGGTGAAATTCGCGGTAAAGACGTGCTTGTGATTGAAGATATTATTGACTCAGGGAATACCTTGAGCAAAGTATTAGAAATTTTAGAAACACGTGAACCAAACTCTATTCAACTGTGTACTTTGGTGAGCAAACCTTCACGCCGTGAAATTGAACTTGATGTGAAATTCCTCGGTTTTGAAGTAGAAGATAAATTCATCGTGGGTTATGGACTCGATTACGATCAAAAATATCGTCATATTCCATTCATTGGTGAAATTGGTCTGTAATCCAATCTACACATCTAAACCAATATATCTAAGCGACTTCGGTCGCTTTTTTTATTTTTCATAAAATGAGCCAAATAAAGTACTGAACAAAAAAACAACATTAATTATCAATCTGTCCCTATGCACTCCTCATGAAAAAAACGATGATGAAGTTACCAACTCCATTTCCTTTACACATTAAAATTTGAAGAATAATCAAGGAGAATGTTTATGTGGTCTCTCATTGTTACCATTGTTATCGGTTTTATTGCAGGTCTTATTGCTCGCGCTATCCATCCAGGTGAAGATAAAGCAGGTTTTATCGTGACCACACTACTAGGGATCGTCGGTGCACTGCTTGCAACTTATGGTGGTCGCTTACTTGGATTATATCCAGAAGGGTCATCCGCAGGTTTTATCGCCTCTGTCGTCGGTGCAATCATTGTTTTGTTTATTTATAACTTAGTGGTGAAGAAAACCTAGATTGTAAAATTTAGATTACACAAGCGAGATAAAAATAAAGCACCTCAAATAGGGTGCTTTATTTTTATGAAAAAGTATGCAAAGAGTGCTCAAATTTCTATTTTTATCTACCCAAAAATTTCTCCGACCTTTTTATTCAATAGATCACATTTCAAAATTTTATAAACCCAGCTCTTTCCAAATTTTTTCAATGTCTTTTGCTGGATAAGCACCTGTAACTTTAAAACCATTTGAAAAAATAATCACTGGAGTCCCTTGTAGCCCTAATCGTTTACCCAATGCTAAGTTACGTTCAATAGGATGATCACATTGCGTAGAAGAAGTCGGCTTAATTGATTTTTGAATCAAGTTTTGCCATGCCGATGCTCGATTAGTTGAACACCAAACTTGTTTTGACGGTGTCACCGATTGAGGTTTAATCGGATAAATAAAAGTATAAATCGTCACATCTGTCAGCTGACTCAAATGACTTTCAAGCGTCTTACAATATGGGCAATTTGGGTCAGAAAAGATGGCAAGCTGACGCTTACCATTCCCCCTTACCGTTTTTATGGCATCTTGAAGCGGGAGCTTTTGAAAGTCGACTGAGTTTTGAGTAAGCACCAATTCTTTGGTCAGATTTTTTTGATCTTTTAAACGAATCATTGAACCAATAAACAGATGTTGGGCATCTTCATTCAAATAAACCACTTGCTTATCATATTGCCCACTATAAAGACCATTCATTTCTGTCTTTTGAATATTTTCAATTTTTATATTGGGATAATTCTGAGCTAAATTTGTTTTGACCGTTTCAACATTGGCACTTGTCCATGTTGAAAGCAGGGTAGTGATGATGAACAAAGCCTTTTTCATTGCATGCTAAACTCATGTGAAATCGAATAAGATTTTACTGCTGAATGCTTAAAAGGGGCTGAAAATTTATAATTTAATCCCAAAATTTTACATAAGGCTTGATTAACAATTGTTTCACGTGAAACGTTTTCACATATCTTTTTTGTTATGTAAAGAAAATACAGTAATTCAGTGATGAATGATTTATGCTAAAAAAGATAAATACAGTGACTTAAAAACAATCTTAGACAATCGAACTTAGATTAATTTCGATAGACTTTATTTTAATATAGTATTAAAAATTAGTAGTTTATAACAACTCACATCTTGCGACCTACTCATGACAGATCAACAAACATGGCGACCCTTTATACTGGTGAGCTTCGCTTTATGTATTGGGACAATTGGTACGGCTTTAGCCAGCCCGCTCTATCCCATTTATCAGCATCTATGGAATTTGATGCCGAGCGATATTACGCTCATTTTTGTGTCGTACATGTTTGGTTGCTTGACCACACTCTTATTTTTAGGTCGTACCAGTAACACTATTGGCTATGTCAAAACCATGCAAATTGGATTGGTGTTCATCATTATTGGACTCATATTTTCAATTTATGCTCAAAATGCATTTTGGCTGTCCATCGGACGTTTTATTATTGGTATAGCATCTGGCTTAATGACCACCTCAGCATTGTTAGGGTTGATTCAAAATGTCCCAGACTCACATAAACATATTGCACCACAGTTAAGTTCGATCATCACGGCGATTGGTTTCGGATTAGGACCGCTCGTTGGTGGAAGTATCGCACAGTTTTCATCAATGCCTTTAGTCAGCCCTTATATTCCCATTGTGATTGGTTCGATTCTCAGTTTCTTCGGTCTATTTTTTCTTAAAGCACAGCCTTTTGAAGTTCAACCTTTTAGCTTTGCGCCTAAACTATTACAACCAAATAACGAATACCGTCCACAGTTTTGGATCATGAGTATTACTGCATTTTGTGTTTTTGCAGCATTTAGTTTATTTGCATCATTATCCCCCTCATTCGTAAAAGATATTTTACCTTGGCACGGACCTTTAGTGAGTGGTGTTGCCATCACCACGATTTTATTTATTTCCGCTTTTGTTCAATTTTTTGCACGGTCTCTTCGACCAGTAAAAAGCTTAAATTATGGGATTGTTGTCAGCATCATCAGCTTATTCACACTTGTTTTATGTATGTGGTTCAAACTGAGTTTTTTGTTCTTTGTCAGCGATATTTTATTTGGTATTGGACATGGACTCACACTTTTAGGAGCTTTTGGACTGATTCACCACATGACCACTCTTGAAAACCGCGCTGCTGTAATGTCGACCTACTTATTTGTCGCATATCTCGGCACGATTCTGCCTATTCTTGCTGTGGGCTATTTGGCAGATCATTTTGGACTAACCCCAGCAGTAATTATTTTTTGCATCAGTATTGGCTTATTGTTTTTGGTTTTATTTCTTCGACATAAAAGTATCGTAGTTCGCATGAAAGAAGGATCAGTGATGAGCTAAAGCTAAACACTGATCCTTCATAGACATTATTCAGTTGTTAATTTCAGACGTTGAAGAACGTAGCGATTATTTTAAAAAAGACTATTTTAAAATCTCAATTTTATATACTTCGATATCTGTAGCTTTTTCACGATGTGTATCCACTTCACCATATACTTTAACTTTGGTACCCGCTTTAAGCTGGCTGATTGAAGCAAGTTTGTCATCCACTTCCACATGGATAGAGCCCGTTGCATCTTTCAATTCAAAATGATCTTCTTGAATATGACGAATAATAGTCCCTGTTAGATTAACAGCTGTCTCATCTGCCAAAGTCGTTGCTTGTGCCACAGTCACGCTATTTTTAGCAGCTTGATCAATCACTTTTTGATCTGAACTTCCTGCCCAGACATTCGCAGTTAAAGCCATCAAAATAGCTGTGACAATGATTGGTGTTTTTTTCATTTTTCATTCTCTCGAAATTAAATTTTGATAACACCTTAAGCATAATTTTCCAACAAGTACATTCAGCTTAACAAAGCATAACGTGAAGCCTAAAAAAGCTGACATGAGTCAGCTTTTTCGTTGCAAAAATTACATTACGGATTCAGCTTTATTTACCAATACAAAATGATCCAAAGATTTTTCCAAGTAAATCATCCGCACTAAAGTCACCTGTGATTTCACCCAAAGCATTTTGAGCAAGGCGTAAAGATTCAGCAACCAATTCACCTGCATTATAAACCGTCAATTGTTCATGTGCTTCAGCAAGATAAACCTGTGTACGCTTCATTGCGTCTAAATGACGTGTTCTCGCAATAAAGGTATCTTCTTCAGGTTGGAAGCCAGCATGCGCTGTAATCGTCTCTATGAGCGCTTGAACACCCGTTTCTTGTTTAGCTGAGACCGTGATATGTCTAAAACCATTCAAATCGGACAATTCTGAAGTTTGGTTGGTCACATCACATTTATTACCAATCAGCATCAAACGCTTTGGTTCAATATGTTCTGCGAAATAATTATGCGCTAAGGCAAGTGGATCTTCACCTTGGCTTAAGTCATACACCAACAGTAATAAATCCGCATTTTCAATTTCTTTGATGGCGCGGCGAATCCCTTCTTTTTCGACTACATCACCGGTTTCACGTAGACCCGCTGTATCAGTCAATGTAATTGGCAAACCATTCAGCGTGATCTTTTCATGCAGCACATCACGTGTCGTTCCAGCAATGTCCGTTACGATAGCACGTTCAACACCAGCCAATGCATTCAACAAACTTGATTTACCCGCATTCGGTTTACCAGCAATTACGACTTGCAAGCCTTCACGAAGCAATTGACCTTGGCGTGCAGATTGTTGCACTTGAGACACCGAACTTTGAACATCTTCCAATAATGAAAGAATTTTACCATCAGCTAAGAAATCAATTTCTTCTTCTGGAAAATCAATCGCCGCTTCAACATGTAAGCGTAAATGAATTAATTTTTCTAAAACTGTATTCACTTTGCCTGAAAAAGCACCTTGGAGTGAACGCACTGCTGAGCGTGCAGCAGCTTGCGAGCTCGCATCGATCAGATCCGCAATCGCTTCAGCTTGCACCAAATCCATTTTGCCATTTTCAAAAGCACGCATTGAAAATTCACCTGCTTTCGCTGCAGTCGCACCTAATTCAAGTAAGCGTGCTAACAATGCATTTTGAATGACGGGACCACCATGTCCTTGCAACTCAACAACATCCTCACCTGTAAATGAATGCGGATTTGGAAAGCAAATAACCAGTCCTTCATCCATGATTTCATCCTGCTCATCATAAAAATGACGAAAGCCAGCAAAACGAGATTGAGGCAAACTCTTTTGAGTCAGTGCCTCAGCAATCGCATACGCTTTGGGTCCAGACAGACGAATCACCCCGACGCCACCGCGACCAGGCGGAGTTGCAATCGCAGCAATAGTGGTGAGGTGTTGGGGCATCGTCATGTAAATCTTCTCAAAATTTGGCAATAAAAAATCCGCTTAAGAATATCATCTTAAGCGGATTGATTCAGCTATTCAGTAAGGCTTAGCTTACTTCATTCGCTTTTTTTTCAGCACTTTGTTTTTCAACTGATTTGTTGATCATGCCTTGTTGCAAGATGGTAATACTGTTGTTGACAATCCAGTACAACACCAAGCCCGCAGGGAAGAACAACATAAATACAGTGAAAATGATCGGCATAAACTTGAACACTTTCGCTTGCATTGGATCAGCAGGTTGTGGGTTCAACATCTGTTGAACATACATCGTTACACCCATCAATAATGGAAGGATGAACCATGGATCCATTGCAGATAAATCTTGAATCCAAGCTAACCATGGGGCATGACGAAGTTCTACAGACTCCATAAGCACCCAGTACAATGCTAAGAAAATTGGCATTTGAAGAAGAAGCGGTAAACAACCAGACAATGGGTTCACTTGCTCACGTTTGTAAAGCGCCATCATTTCTTGAGAGAAACGCATACGGTCTTCACCAAACTCTTCTTTCATGCGTTGCATTTCAGGTGCAATCACACGCATTTTCGCCATTGAGCGATAGCTCTTAGATGACAATGGCCAAAGAATCAATTTCACTAAGATCGTCAATAGAATAATTGACCAACCCCAGTTGCCCACGATACCGTGGAAGAATTGCAAACCTAAGAACAATAATTTAGCAATTGGCCATAACCACCCATAATCTACAGTTTGGTTCAAACCAGCAGCCAAATCTTTCAATTCAGATTGAATTTTCGGACCTGAATAGAACGTTGCATCTACTGTCATGGTTTTGCCAGCAGGTACATTGATCGTTGGAGACGTAAAGCCAATGATATTCATACCATCTGCAGAGTTACGTGACTCCAATTTCGCTGAATAAGGCTGCGTACCAAAATGACCTGGAACCCATGCACTTACGAAATAATGTTGAACAACAGCAACCCAGCCGCCTTGAGCTTCAACATTCAATTTTTCTTCAGTGAAGTTATCAAATTTAAGTTTGTTGTATTGTTCTTCAGGTGTGCCCCAAGCACCACCTAAGAATGTGCCTAGCGTAAAGATCCCTTGATCAGTCTTACCTGGATCTTCAGAGTTATCACGCTTAAGCTGACCAAACATCTGACCTTGCCAGTTTTGTGCACTACGGTTCACAACTTGGTAGCTTACATTAACTGGGTATTCACCTTGTTTGAAAGTGAAGGTCTTAATAATTTCTACGCCATCTGCTGTTTTCAATACCATCGGTACTGAAAGTACTTTTTCTGCTTTACCATCTTTTTCAGTTAAAGCTTTTGCATCAGCAAGCGTATACGTGGTTTTTTCAAATTCGTATGTAGGACGACCGCTACGACTGCTGTCTGGTCCATTTAAACCAATCAAACCTGATTGAGCAACGTAAGTCCGTTTAGCATCATTTTCAAGCATGACAAAAGATTCATCGCTGTTTTTACTTTTATCATGATTCAGAAGCTCAATACGTACGATATCTCCACCTTTTGGACTAATCCAAAGGTGATAAAGATCAGTTTGTACTGAAATCAGTTGTTGGTTTACAGAAGCAGTAGGTGCAACTGTATTTTGTTGTTCAGCAGCAATATTTGCTTGCGGAATATCAGACGATGCGACCGCTGTTGCTTGACTATTTGGCAAGTCTGCAGATACATCATGAGCAACAACTGCAGCCGGTTTAGACTGTACAGCAGTTTCAGCATGACCGTAATCTTTTTGCCAAGCTAAAATAAGCAAATATGCGGTGACAAACATGGCCCCGAGAATTGCAAACCTGGCCCACTGTTGCATATCGATTACCCCAAATGGTTAGAGTGATTTTGGTTCAAAAAACGCTCACGCAAGGGTACATGAACATGAGTCATTTTAGAATCTATTTGCTGAAATGAAATAAAACGAATTGGTTTCTTCGGGACAGGATCATAACCACTTCCACCCCATGGGTGACAGCGACAGACACGCTTGGTAGCGAACCACACACCTCGAATAGAGCCATGCGTATGAATTGCTTCTAACGAGTATTGAGAACAAGTTGGGATATAACGACAACGTGGTCCAAGGAGCGGACTAATCGCAATTTGATAGAAACGAATCAACCAATGCAATAAACGAACCATTGGCCATCTCTAATTTTGAGGGGAAGGAACAGCTATTTTTTGATGTTTTTTGACTAGTCGTTGAAGTTTTTGCCAAGCGAATTCTAATTGCTTATGCAATTCAACATTGGCAATTGTATCTATACCTGATTTAGGCATAACCACAATATCCAATAAATCTAGATCGTGCTGATGTAAGCGGAAGCTTTCTCGAGCAATACGTTTTATTCGATTTCGTTCATGTGCTCTGCGCACTTTTTTCTTAGCAACAACAATTCCTAAACGGCTTTTAGGCTGTTTAGTACAAGTTGCTAAAAATAAGAAATGGGGTTGATGCACTTTAAAAAGCGCACCATCAAATACACATTTATAGTCAGCAGCACAGCGGATACGAACCTCTGGGCTAAAACTATAAGATGTCATAACACCCAATTCGTCGATCAAGTTAACTGAATTATACAGTTAAGCTATGACGACCTTTAGCACGGCGACGAGCTAAAACTTGACGACCAGCTTTAGTAGCCATGCGAGCGCGAAAACCATGAACACGTTTACGCTTTAATTCAGAAGGTTGAAAAGTACGTTTCATTTTGAAACTCCAAAATTGGTGTTCTATAAAGGTTCGCGATTGTATTGTGCATTGTTTGTGCTGTCAATCAATTGAAGAGAATGTTACATAAATTAGTTAATTCATACTTATAATTTTTGGTTTATTAAAATAAAAGAAGAAAATTAAATATTAAGAAATACACACAAGATAAGTATTTGAAAAATTTAATTTTAAAAACTTAACAACAGCTATACCCACATAGATATTCACAAGGTTATCCTTTTATCAAAGGATGTTTAAATAAATTTGAATTTAAATTCATTTAGTATGGATATCCACAAAAAGGTGCTTCGTTATTATATAAATTCAAATTTATAAATTTAAATTTATTATTATTAGGGGCTTTATTTTCTGTGGAAATCGCTATTTTTGCTTTTAAAAACGATAACTTAAACTGTTGACAACCTTGTTTTTATAAACAATATACTTTGGGGATAACTTAGCGGTTATTTTTATCCACAGGATGTGTAAAACCTTATCCACAGCTCAGTTTGAATTTAAATTTAATCGCATTTAGCATTAAATTATTGGGTTTCACATTAAATTATCATGACAGATGTGGATAACTTGGTTATGATGGCAACCCCTGATGTATCAGGGTGCTTTTTAAATTTAAAATGGAATAGGGGATTTCACATGCTATGGACGGACTGCTTAACTCGCTTGCGACAAGAGCTCTCTGATAATGTCTTTGCGATGTGGATTCGTCCTTTGGTCGCCGAAGAAGTTGACGGTATACTAAAACTCTATGCTCCTAATCCCTATTGGACGCGTTATATTCAAGAACATCATCTTGAGTTAATTACAATCTTGGCAGAACAGCTCTCTGAAGGCCGAGTGAGAAAAGTTGAAATTTTAGTCGACTCACGTCCAGGTGCAATTTTATCTGCGAGTGAGCAACCCGCAACGACAACTTCAGCATTAGAGTCGATGCCTGTCGTTAATGCGCCAATGAAAGTAAAAAAAGAAAAAGAAATTGATCCTGCGAATATCAAACATTCCAAAAAACGCTTATTGAATCCTTTGTTTAATTTTGCACTTTTTGTTGAAGGTCGCTCAAACCAAATGGCAGCAGAGACTTGCCGTAAAGTTTTAACTCAGTTGGGTGAATCACAACATAATCCGTTATTTTTGTATGGACCAACGGGTTTAGGTAAAACACATTTAATGCAAGCAGTTGGGAATGCCTTATTACAAGCAAAACCGAGTGCACGCGTTATGTATATGACTGCAGAAAGTTTTGTACAAGACTTTGTGAGCTCATTGCAGAAAGGTAAAGTTGAAGAGTTTAAAAAGAATTGTCGTTCTTTGGATCTATTGCTGGTAGATGACATCCATTTGTTGGCAGGAAAAGAAGCGAGTTTGGTTGAGTTTTTCTATACGTTTAACGCTTTATTAGATGAATCAAAGCAAATTATTTTAACTTCGGATCGTTATCCAAAAGAGTTAACAGAGCTTGATCCACGTTTGGTATCAAGATTCTCTTGGGGTTTATCTGTTGGCGTTGAGCCACCAGATATTGAAACTCGTATTGAGATTTTACTTAAAAAAGCGGAAAGCAATAATATTGATTTACCTCGTAATTGTGCTTTGTTTATTGCACAACAGGTTGTTGCCAATGTCCGTGAATTGGAAGGCGCACTGAACAAGGTTGTTGCAATCTCGCGTTTTAAAGGTACACAAATTGATTTAGAAGTGGTTAGAGAATCACTCAAAGATGTTTTGGCAATTCGCGCACGAACCATCAGTACAGAAAATATTCAGCGAGTTGTCAGTGAATATTTTAGGATTCCATTGAAGGAATTAGTGGGACCGAAACGTACACGAATTTTTGCACGTCCGCGTCAGTTAGCGATGGGTTTAGCCCGTGAGTTGACTGGAGATAGCTTCCCTGAAATTGGGATGGCATTTGGTGGACGTGACCATAGTACCGTGATGCATGCTTGCGAAAAAGTACAGAGTTTAAGAGCTGAAGATCCGATTTTTAATGAGGATTACAAGAATTTATTGCGCCTGCTTCAAAGTTAATTTTTGATTAAATTCTATTCTTGCAATGCGGCATGATCTGCCGCATAGTACATGACTAAAAAATATTTTTTATACCAAATATTCTGTTTTAGAGGAATTCCACTGTGCGTTTGAAAATCGCGAAAGAAAGCTTACTTAATGTTTTATCTCACGTTGTGGGTGCTGTAGAGCGTCGCCATACGTTAAACATTCTTTCAAACGTCAAAGTTCAAGTGACTCAACAAGCATTGACCATTACAGGTTCAGATTTAGAAGTTGAATTGGTTGCGAGTACCACCTTGGCTGAAGGTGCATGTTTAGAGGCAGGTGATACAACTGTTCCTGCACGTAAGTTGATGGACATTTGTAAGTCTTTACCAACAGCGGCATTGATTGATTTACAAATTACTGAAGATCAACGTTGTATCTTAAAGTCAGGCAATAGCCGATTCGTATTGGGGACTTTACCTGCTGAAGATTACCCATTATTGACCAACGAAAATACACAAGGTACGCAAGTTCAGGTGACTGAACGTGAGTTGAAACGTCTTTTTGAAAAAACATCATTCGCTATGGCAGTGCAAGATGTTCGTTTTTATTTAACGGGAACTTTGTTAGAGATTGATCAAAATCAATTGCGTTCAGTGACTACAGATGGTCACCGTTTAGCGCTCTGTGAAACCTTAGCTCAATCAAATGCGACACAATTGGTTCAAGCGATTGTTCCACGTAAAGCTGTGGGTGAGTTACAGCGTCTTTTAAGTATTGAAGATAAGCAACTGAGTTTGTTGATTGGACGTGAACTGTTAAATGTCACTCTTCAAACAGAAAGCCGTGATAAAGAACAAGCTGCAATTACTGTTCGAATTACCACAAAATTGATTGATGGGAAGTTCCCTGATTATCGTCGTGTGATTCCGCGTGGTGGTGATAAAACGGTAACGATTGCTCACGATGTATTTAAACAATCTTTACAGCGTGTTGCGATTTTAAGTAATGAAAAACTACGTGGTGTATTTTTAAATTTCAACGAAGACTCTTTGCAGTTACGTGCCAATAACCCTGAACAAGATGAAGCTGTTGAAGATATTGCGATTCAATACAATAATTCTTCAATGGAAATGTCATTCAATGCTCAATACATTTTAGACGTATTAAGTGTATTGGATGGTGATGATGTATTGATGACGATGACTGAAGCCAACCAATCGGTATTGGTACAAGATCCATCACATAAAGATCAGACTTATGTTGTGATGCCGATGCGTGTCTAGGCTGTAGACAGACTATTCATTCGCTATGCATATACAGCGTTTAAATATACAGCGAGTTCGAAATTTAAAAACGGTTGCACTCCATGAGTTGCAACCGTTTAATGTTTTTTATGGACAAAATGGTTCAGGTAAAACTTCGATATTAGAAGCGATTCATTTACTGGCTACAGGTCGCTCTTTTCGAACCCATATTCCCAAAAACTATATTCAAAATCATTGCAATGATGCTGTAGTTTTTGCCCAATCCTCTACTGAAAAAATTGGAATGCAGAAAATGCTTTCTGGTGAGCAGTTAATTAAAGTAAATGGGGATTCAGTGGCGACACAAGGGCAATTGGCTAAGATTCTTCCTTTACAACTGATTGATCCATTAAGCACAGATATTATTGATCATGGTGCGAAACCAAGACGTCAACTTTTGGATTGGTTGATGTTTCACGTGGAACCAGATTTTTATCATGCATGGCAATATTATTCTCGTGCTTTAAAGCAACGAAATAGTTTATTAAAGACCAAGCGAAATATAAGTCTCAATGATTTAGAGCCGTGGAACAAAATGCTGAGCGAATATGGTGAGATTCTACATTCGCAACGCGTTGAAATCGTTGAGCAGTGGAAAGTATTTTTGTATGAGGCTTTAACACAACTACTTCCTAATATCCCTATAGAATTAGACTATGTCGCGGGCTTTCATACTGACAATGGCTTGGCACATGATCTGATTCATCATCATCAAAAAGATGTTGATAGACGTTACACCGAGTATGGTCCACATCGTGCAGATTTACGTTTGAAAACGCCAACAGGGGATGCTGATGTGGTGTTATCACGTGGGCAAAAAAAGCTCCTGATTATGGCGCTAAAACTATCACAGATTGCAATGCTTCATTCTTGTAATAAGGAAACTGTGGTATTATTAGATGATGTGACAGCAGAATTAGATTTAACCGCACAGCAACGTTTAATTGAGCGATTGAGCCAACTTGGTAGTCAAGTTTTTATTACCACACTAGACCATGAATCAGTAAAAAAGCATTTACATGATTTGTCTATTTCCTACCAATTATTCAATGTTGATAACGGGCAAGTTCAAGTCGTTGTGCAATGATATTTTAAGTTTTTTACCCATATTTGGATAAACCTTTTTCGCTAGGGAGAAACCATGAGTTCAGAAGATCAAACTGCTTCTCAAACAGAACAAACCAATGAAAATACTTATGACTCCTCTAGTATCAAAGTATTACGTGGCTTAGATGCGGTTCGCAAACGCCCAGGTATGTATATTGGTGATACTGATGATGGTTCAGGTCTACATCATATGGTGTTTGAGGTTGTAGATAATGCAATTGATGAAGCACTTGCTGGTCACTGTGACGAAATATGTGTAACGATCCATGAAGATGAATCTGTTAGCGTATCTGACAATGGTCGTGGTATCCCTACTGATATTCACCCAGAAGAAGGCGTGTCTGCTGCCGAAGTCATTTTAACGATTCTTCATGCCGGTGGTAAGTTTGATGACAACAGCTATAAAGTATCAGGTGGTCTGCATGGCGTAGGCGTTTCTGTTGTAAACGCATTGTCTAAAAAATTAGAATTGACCATTCATCGTGCTGGCCAAATTCACCAACAAGAATATAAACATGGTGATCCAGTTTATCCGTTGAAAGTGGTTGGTGAAACCGCGACGACTGGTACGACTGTTCGTTTCTATCCAAGTGAATTGACCTTCTCTCAGACTATTTTTAATGTCGATATCTTGGCACGTCGTTTACGTGAGTTGTCATTCCTCAACGCAGGTGTACGTATTGTCCTACGTGATGAACGTATTGCTGCTGAGCACGTTTTTGACTATGAAGGTGGATTGTCTGAGTTTGTAAAATACATCAATGTGGGTAAAACTCACTTGAATGAAATTTTCCATTTTACTGTACAGTCAGATAACGGCATTGGTGTTGAAGTTGCGTTGCAATGGAATGATACCTACCAAGAAAACGTACGTTGCTTCACAAACAACATCCCTCAAAAAGATGGTGGTACACACTTAGCAGGTTTCCGTGCAGCATTGACCCGTGGTTTAAACAACTATATGGACAGCGAAAACATACTCAAAAAAGAGAAAGTTGTTGTTTCAGGTGATGATGCTCGTGAAGGCTTAACAGCGATTGTTTCTGTCAAAGTGCCAGATCCAAAATTCTCTTCGCAAACTAAGGAAAAATTGGTTTCAAGCGAAGTGAAGTCTGCAGTTGAGCAGGCAATGAATAAATCTTTTTCAGAATATTTACTTGAGAATCCGCAAGCAGCAAAAGCGATTGCAGGAAAAATCATTGATGCTGCTCGTGCACGTGATGCAGCGCGTAAAGCGCGTGAAATGACACGTCGTAAAAGTGCTTTAGATATCGCAGGTCTTCCAGGTAAGTTGGCAGATTGCCAAGAGAAAGATCCAGCATTGTCTGAACTGTATTTAGTCGAGGGTGACTCTGCGGGTGGTTCTGCGAAGCAAGGTCGTAACCGTAAGATGCAAGCCATTCTTCCGTTGAAAGGTAAAATCCTCAACGTGGAACGTGCGCGTTTCGACAAGATGATTTCCTCTCAAGAAGTGGGAACGCTGATTACGGCACTTGGCTGTGGTATTGGGCGTGAAGAATATAATCCAGATAAATTGCGTTATCACAAAATCATTATCATGACCGATGCCGACGTCGATGGTTCACACATTCGTACGTTACTGTTGACTTTCTTCTTCCGTCAAATGCCTGAACTGGTAGAACGTGGTTATATCTATATTGCACAACCACCATTGTATAAGTTGAAAAAAGGTAAGCAAGAACAGTACATCAAAGATAATGATGCGCTTGAGACTTACTTAATTTCAAATGCAATTGATGAGCTTGAATTGCATGTGAGTGCAGAAGCACCAGCCATTCGTGGTGAAGCTTTAGCAAAAGTCATTGCGGATTATCAAACTTCACAAAAGAGTTTACAGCGTTTAACTGTACGTTATCCTGCAAGTTTACTTGATGGTTTATTAGGCTTAGATGCATTTAAACTTGATCAAAATCATGATGAAGCTTATGTAGCAGAATGGTCTGAGAAACTACGTTTAGCGATTGAAAAAACGCAACCAAGTTTACGTCCAGAAATTAGCATTGAAGGCTTTGAAAAAGAGCATGCTGATGGTTCGAGAGTAACTCATTTCTGGCCACGTGTAACAGTGTATGTTCATAACTTACCACATCATTATTTACTTGATAATGGCTTGTTGGCATCGAATGAATATAAGCGTTTATTGCAGAACTCAAAAAGCTGGTTCACTTTACTTGAAGAGGGTGCTTACCTTCAAAAAGGTGACAAGAAAATTAATGTTGTGACTTTCCATGATGCATGGTCGCACATTTTGGCAGATTCACGTCGTGGCATGATGATCCAACGCTATAAAGGTTTGGGTGAGATGAATGCGGATCAGCTTTGGGAAACAACCATGGATCCTGAAAACCGTAATATGCTTCAAGTGACCATTCAAGATGCGATTGAAGCTGATCGCATGTTTGCATGTTTAATGGGTGATGACGTAGAACCTCGTCGTGCATTTATTGAAGAAAATGCTTTGAATGCAGATATTGATGCATAGGTTTTAAAGATAAAAAAAGCATCCTGCGGGATGCTTTTTTTATGCATACAAGAAATTAGACAGAGAACGTGTGAATCGTCACAAAAAAATAGACAAAATTTAAATTAAAAATTAATCTACTCTAAAGAATAGCAATAAATAAGTTTATTTATTTAATACACTTAAAATATATTTAATATTAACTTAATAATGTGTGTGGAAATATTCTCGTGTGAATTTTACTGCATAAATAAAAATAAATTTGATGGATTATCTCGCAATGAATGCCAAAAAAATATTATTCGCAGCGCTAACGACACTCTTAGTCTCGAATTCAGCAAAAGCAGATCAAACAGTATGTATCTTTGATTTATTAGGTCGAGCAGGAGAGTCTTACAAATTAATGGAAGAATGGGCGCTTGCTTCCAAAAATTGGGGCGCAGATGTCAAACTTGTTGCCTATCAAAAAGAAGAACAAGCAGATCGCGATTTTAAAAATGGTAAATGTGATGCTGTTGCAATGACCACCATGCGTTCGCGTGAATATAATAAATTTGCAGGTTCAATTGATGCACTCGGTGGAGTTCCTTCCAATGATATTGCACGTCGCGCAATTTCATATGCACTCGATCAAAGAAATGCAAAGCGTCTTGTCAGCACCATGAAGGGTGAAAAATATGAAGTTGCTGCCATTGCACCTTTAGGTATTGCTTACATTTTTGTACGTGATCGTTCGATGGATACGATTGAAAAAGGCATTGGTAAAAAGTTTGCCTATTTACACTATGATATCGCACAAAAAATAGCAATTGAGCGTGTAGGAGCAATAGGTGTGCCTTCCGATATATCAACTTTTGTCGGCAAATTTAACCGAGGAGAGGTAGATTCGATTGCAGCGCCTGCTTATGCATTTAAGCCTTTAGAAATTTATAAAGGGTTAGGTAAGAGTGGTGCAATGTTCACGTTTCCATTGATTAATGTCACAGGAAATCTAATTATTCGACAAAATAAATTTCCTGAGGGATTCGGACAAAACTCTCGTGCATGGTCACTTCGACAATTACCTAAAGCAATGAATACGATTCGTCGTTTAGAAGCTGAAATTCCTGCACGTTATAAATTAAATGTCACTGCGGAAGATAAGCTTCGATACCAAAAATTATTAAGAGATGGTCGCATAGAACTGACGCAGCGTGGAATTTATGATCCTGTCATGATGCGTGTATTAAAACGTGCACGATGTACCGTTGAAAGAACCAATTTTGAGTGTTCTCTAGGTGGAGAGTAATAATTATAAATTTATGATTAATAAGATAAAGTTTATAAATATTGAAATTATGAATATGAGAAACAAAAAAATAGAGTAATAACTCTATTTTTTAACAATAAATGTGATTAAAATACAAAAATGGAAGTGAAATCAATCCATAATAGAAAAATAAGGATCTAAGGATGAAAAAAATTACACTAGCAGTGATGGCAGCATCAACCGTTGGCTTTACCACTGCATCACAAGCAAAAGTTGATGTGTGTGTATTTGATTTACTTGGAAAATCAGGTGAATCATACCAAATGGCTCAAGAGTGGGCTTTGGCTGCAAAAGCATGGGGTGGAGATATTAATCTTGTACCTCGTCAAGATGAAGCTGTTGCAGATAATGATTTTAAAGCTGGAAAATGTGATGCTGTATTCATGACTGCGATGCGGGCACGTCAGTACAACAAATTTGTAGGCTCAATCGACTCTCTGGGTGGCGCGCCAAGTAATGAAATTGCAAAACGTGCGATTACTTTTGCATTAGATAAACGTAATGCTGCCAAAATGGTAACTAACTTAGGTGGTAAAAAATACGAAGTTGCAGGTGTTGCGCCATTAGGTTCTGCTTTTATTTTCGTGCGTGATAAAAAGATTGATTCAATTGAAAAAGCTGCAGGTAAAAAGTTTGCAGTATTAAGCTACGATGCAGCACAAAAAATTATGGTACAACGCGTAGGTGCTCAGGCTGTGCCGTCTGATATTTCTAACTTTGTTGCTAAATTCAACAATGGTCAGGTTGATATGGTAGGTGCACCAGCTTATGCATACAAACCTTTAGAAATTCAAAAAGGTTTAGGTTCAACAGGTGCAATGTTCAATTTCCCAGTATTGCAAATCACAGCAGATTTAGTTATCCGTCCAGATAAGTTTCCAGCAGGTTTCGGTCAAAAATCTCGTGACTTTTTCGTGAAGAATTTACCGAAGAGTTTCAGCATGATTAATCGTTTAGAAGCGAGTATTCCTGCAAAATACAAAATGAATTTGACGGCTGAAGATAAATTGAAATATCAAAAATTGCTACGTGAAGGTCGTATGGATCTAACCAAGCAAGGTATCTATGATCCATCAATGATGTCTGTGTTGAAGAAGGCACGTTGTTCTGTCGAAAAATCCAATTTTGAGTGTTCACTTGGCGGTGAATAACTTTGATTTCATTAAAAAAATCTTAGAATTTTTCTAAGATTTTTTTTTATATTTTGATGTCACATCTGCCATTGTAGATTTATAAAAAGAACGTATTCTTAATTAAAAATAAAGTGTGCTTGATGGATCAGCCAATAATAATCTTAAAAATATTCATTCAAATTTTTAAGAAAGTCATGTCTTATGCAACCTGCCCATACTTTAAAAGACTCAATGGATTTAACTCGAGCTGATCAATATAGTGACATATTGAAAAAACCAAGAAAAATGAATGAACAAGGAACAATAAAATGAATTTAACAAAAACATTATTAATGACAGCAGGTTTGATGACTGTTGTTTCTACAGCACAAGCAAAACAAGTGATGTGTGTGTTTGACTTGGTTGGTAAAAATGGTGATGTATTCGCATTGATGAAAGATTATCAACTTGCTGCAAAACAATGGGGTGCAGATATTGAGTTGAAAGTTGGACAAAATGAAGCCGTGATTGCCGAAGATTTCAAAGCTGGTAAATGTGATGCAGTCAGTATTACAGGTATGCGTGGCCGCCAATTTAATAACTTCACAGGTTCTTTGGATGCGATTGGTGCGATCCCAAATTTGAAGTTGGCTGTTCAAGTCATGCAAGGTTTAGCGAGTCCAACATTTGCAAAGCATATGAAAAAGGGTAATTACGAAGTTGCAGGTGTTGTACCCGTTGGTGATGCATATTTAATGGTACGTGATCGTAGTATTAACACTGTTGCTAAGGCGGCAGGTAAAAAAATTGCAGTACTCGATTATGACCAAGCACAAAAAATTATGGTTCAGCAAATTGGCGCACAAGCAGTTAACTCTGATGTTACCAATTTTGGTAGTAAATTTAACAATGGTCAGGTTGATATTATTGGTGCACCAGCAGCTGTATTTAGACCGCTTGAGCTACATAAAGGCTTAGGCACCAAAGGTGCCATTGTGAATTATCCAATTCTACAAGTGACTGGTAATGTAATTATTCGTGCTGACAAATTCCCAGCAGGTTACGGTCAAAAATCTCGTGATTGGATCAAAACGCAATTACCTCGTGCCAATCAAATTTTGGGTAAAATGAAAGCGGATATTCCAGCAAAATATTGGATGAATGTGCCTGCAGGAGATCAGCCAGGTTATCAAAAGCTGATGCGTGAATCACGTATTGCATTAACCAAACAAGGTGTTTATAACAAGCAAATGATGAAGTTGCTTTGGCAGTTCCGTTGTAAGAGCGCACCTACAAACTTCGAATGTAGTATGCAAGAAGAAAATTACAAATAAGTTTGAGCTTTAAAAATCAATCCTGATAAAAATACTCAGAATAAACTTTAAAGTTCGAGTTATGACCATATATTGAGTATGTTATACTTTCTATATGGTCTTTTTATTTTGAAGCCAATCTAATTTGAGGAAAACATCATGACTGCCCAAGCACTTGAGCTGACTGACAATGCAGCGAATAAAGTTCGCCAACTTCGTGACAGCGAAGGGAATCAGGATCTTATGTTACGTGTTTATGTTACTGGTGGCGGTTGTTCAGGTTTCTCTTACGGCTTTAACTTTGCTGAAAGCCAAAACGAAGATGATGCTGAATTTGTTAACGGTGATGTAAAGATGTTGGTTGACTCATTGAGCTATCAATATCTAGTTGGTTCTAAAGTTGATTATTTAGAAGGTTTGGAAGGTTCTCGTTTTGTTGTGCAGAACCCGAATGCAACGACAACTTGTGGTTGTGGTTCTTCTTTCTCTATCTAATTTAAGCTTCGAATATTGAAAAAGCCCGCATGATGCGGGCTTTTTTTATAGCTGAAAGTTTATGAAGGTTGTATCGATTGCAAAATATGATGGGTCAGTTGTTCAGCATTCTGAACAGGAATCCAATGTGTTGCATCCATTTGAATTTCTTTATAAGGTGCATCAATATATTGATGATTCAATTCCACGCTTTTTTCTACAATCGCTGAATCATGTTTACCCCAAATAAATAAAGTCGGTACTTTTACTTTTTTTAAGAGATTTCGATTACTACTAAATGGCAATCCACGATACCAATTTAACGAAGGTGCTAGACGTTTCTCAAGCAGCATTTCTTTTTTAAAGTCTTCTAATTGTTGAGGTGTCATACCTGAATCTTTCAGTAACGCTTCGCCAAGTTTTGGTATTTTATAAAATAAAAATTCAGGGACCCAAGGTAATTGAAACAAACCAATATAGTAAGATTTGATCAGTTGCGTACTGCTATAGAATGAGCGCATAAATGCCGCTTTATGAGGGACAGAAATTGCAGTTAGATGTTTTATTTTTTCTGGATACTGCAGTGCGACTTCCCAAGCCACAACAGCTCCCCAATCATGTCCGATCAATGATACAGGTTGATCGATCAAATCTAAAAGCTGATTAATATCAGCAACCAAATGTTGTGTTGCATATGCTTTGCGGCCTACAGGTTGTGCTTTTAAACTATAGCCACGTTGATTGACTGCATAAGTTCGAAAGCCTTGCTGATTTAAAATTTCACTGCTTTGTTTCCAAATATTCGCAGTTTCAGGAAAACCATGTAGCAACACAATCGGATGACCCTCTAAAGGTCCTGTATCAATGACATCAAAACTTAAATTGTCGCGTTGAAACTCAGTGATTCTTTCTGTTTTTGTTGTTTTGGTCATTTTATATAATTACTCAATATCCATGTATGATCTTTATATTCATATAGATTTCAAATTTTTATAATTGCTATTAAGGTCACTATTAAGTGAAAAAAGGTCGAAGATTGTTAAACAATTTCGACCTTTAGATTAATGATAATTTTATTTAAACAGCAGTAATCGTTCCTAAAATACGAGAGCCTTTTGCCCCGGTCACTTCAGGTAAATTACCTGTAAGTTGATTCATAAAGCGCATCGCTAACCATGCAAAAGCAGTACCCTCAACCCAAGTTGGTGATAAGCCAATCGCGGTTGTGGTCTGTACAGACCAATTGTGTTTTCGTAAGCGCCAACGCAGTTGTTCTAACAAATGTGAGTTATATGCACCGCCACCGCAGACGTAAACTTCACCTGTATCTAAAGGGGAGCGGTAAATGGCTTTTTTAATGGCACGGGTGGTGAGTTTTAATAAGGTTGCTTGCACATTTTCAGGCGTATCTTCGAGTTCATCATATTGATGATCATTACGCCAATCTGCAATTTGTTCATCAAGCCACTCTAGATTAAAGTCTTCACGACCTGTACTTTTCGGTGGTTCTTTAGAAAAAAAGTCATGTTCTTGCAGTCGATCGAGCAGTGATCGAATCGGCGTTCCATAGGCAGCCCAATTGCCATTTTCATCATAAGGCTGTCCTGTATAGCGTTCACACCATGCATCCATCAAGATGTTCGCAGGGCCAGTATCAAAACCATAAACGCCTTTTTCATCACCCGCAGGCAGCATGCTGACATTGGCAATACCACCGAGGTTTAAGATCACACGGTGAATGGTTGGATGTTGGAATAAAGCTTGATGAAAAGCTGGAACGAGTGGCGCACCTTGACCACCTGCTGCCATATCACGGCGGCGAAAATCGGAAATGACAGGAATCTGAGTGATTTCAGTGATGATATTGGGGTCACCAATTTGCAGAGTAAAACCATGTTCCGGGCGATGACGAATGGTTTGACCATGTGAGCCAATCGCTTTGATTTGTGTTTTATCTAAATGATTTTCAGCAATGAGTTGATTGATCCCATGACCAATCATTTGTGCAAGTGCAACATCGGCTTTACCCATACGATCAATTTCGTTGTCATCTGGCAAGGTAAGCGCCATGAGTTCATCACGTAAATCGGGATCGAAAGGACGTGTCAATGTGGCATGAATATGTAAAGGATCAAATGAAGCAGCAACAAAATCGACGCCGTCCATGCTGGTTCCAGTCATTACGCCAATATAGATTGATGTCATATAAGATACTTCGCCTGCATTGTGCTGAAAAAATGTTAGTATATCGCACAAATTGAATAACTGACGTATTTGGGTTTTGTGATGTCAAATTTCCTGCCAGCTGAAGAACAACTTGCCCTCATCCAACGAGGCACTCATGAAATTATTTCTGAAGAGGATCTGTTAAAGAAACTCAAGAAAAATCGTCCTCTCAAAATCAAAGCAGGTTTTGATCCTACAGCTCCAGATTTACACTTAGGTCATACTGTTTTAATTAATAAGTTAAAAGTATTCCAAGACTTAGGTCATGAAGTATTCTTCTTGATTGGTGACTACACTGCAATGATCGGTGACCCAACAGGTAAGAGTGCAACGCGTCCACCTTTGTCTCGTGAACAAGTGTTAGAAAATGCCAGAACGTATCAAGAACAAGTCTTTAAAATTCTTGATCCGAATAAAACTAAAGTGGTGTTCAACTCAGAATGGTTTGCACAAAAAACTGCAGCTGATTTGATTCAATTGGCTTCACAGCAAACTGTTGCACGTATGTTAGAACGTGATGATTTCACTAAGCGTTATAACAACCAACAACCGATTGCGATCCATGAATTCCTATATCCATTGGTTCAAGGCTATGACTCCGTTGCTCTAGAAGCAGACGTAGAGTTAGGTGGTACAGACCAAACTTTTAACTTGTTGATGGGGCGTACACTTCAAGGTCGTTATGACCAAGAAGCGCAAGTGTGTATTACTGTGCCAATTCTTGAAGGTTTAGACGGCGTAAACAAAATGTCTAAATCTTTACATAACTATATTGGTGTATTTGATGCACCAGGTGCGATGTACCAAAAAGTATTGTCTATGCCAGATAGTTTAATCGAACGTTATTTCGATTTATTAAGCTTCAAATCAATTGAAGAAATTCAACAGTTGTTAAAGGAAGTGGCTGAAGGACGTAACCCACAAGAAGTGAAGAAGATTCTTGCTTTAGAGTTGGTTGAACGTTTCCATAGTGCTGAGGCTGCTGCAAATGCACATAAAGGTGCAGGGAATATCATTACTGAAGGCGAGCTTCCAGAAGGGACTCCTGAAGTCACGATTTCACGTGCTGAATTTGGTGGCGAAATGTTTATTGCCTCTATCGTTCGTGCGGCAGGTTTAACATCAAATGCTGCTCAAGCCAAAGATGCTGTTTCACGTGGAGCCGTTAAAATTGATTGGCAAGTAGTCGATGCTTCATTCTCAATCAATGAAAACAAAACTGTGATTGTTCAAGCAGGTAAAAAAGCAATCGCTAAAGTGACATTCACAGATTAATTTCTAGAAGAGTCTCACCTCATTAAGATACTGAATTAGGTGAGTAAAGAGCTGTCAGAAATGATGGCTCTTTTTTATGCATGAAAGAATTTTTAAATTTTTGGTTGTTGACGACAGAATCATTTAAAATGCCGCATCCAATACTTATTTGTTTGAATATCTATGATTCAGTTAGACCAACTTACGATACGCCGCAGTGGACGTGTTTTATTTCAAAAAGCATCTATGCAATTGCATCCAGGTTGGAAGATTGGTCTAACAGGTGTCAACGGTGCAGGTAAATCGACACTGTTTTCTGCACTTTTAGGTGGTATGGAATCTGACGGTGGTTCATTGACGCGCCCTGCGGTATGGACTGTGGCGCATATGGCGCAAGAAATCAAAGCACTTGATATGAAAGCAATTGATTTCGTTCTTTCAGGTGATGAAGAGTATTGGGATATTCAAAATAAATTGGATCATCCAGATCAGTTGTCGAATGATGAATTAGCACATTTGTATGGTCGTTTTGATGAAATCAATGGCTATTCAGCAGCATCAAAAGCATCTCAATTGATGGCAGGTTTGGGCTTCTTCGAACATCAATCTGAACTGAGTGTTTCAAGCTTCTCGGGTGGATGGCGTATGCGTCTGAATTTGGCACGTACTTTGATGAGCCGTTCAGATTTATTACTCCTTGATGAACCGACTAACCATTTGGACTTAGATGCAATCCTTTGGTTAGAAGACTGGCTCAAGGCCTATGAAGGTACTTTGGTGTTAATTTCACATGACCGTGATTTCTTAGATGCCATTACCGATCATATTCTACATATTGAAAATCAAGAATTGATTCTTTACACAGGTAATTATTCAACCTTCGAGCGTACGCGTAGTGAACGTTTGGCACAGCAACAACAAGCCTATGAAAAGCAATTAGAAACACGTGCGCATTTGCAGAAATATATTGACCGTTTTAAAGCACAAGCAACTAAAGCAAAACAGGCACAGAGCCGTATTAAACAACTTGAACGTATGCAGGAACTTTCTGCTGCTCATGTTGATACGCCGTTTACATTTAGCTTCCGTGAACCAACCAAAATGAGTTCGCCGTTGCTGCAACTTGAGCATGCAGATATTGGTTATGGCGATAAACTCATTGTCACCAATGTGAACCTTCAAATTACTCCAACTAGCCGTATTGGTTTATTGGGTATGAATGGTGCAGGTAAATCAACATTGATCAAGTCTTTGGTCGGTGATCTAGAATTGCTTCAAGGTGAGCGTAAAGATTCTGAACTGCTGAATATTGGTTACTTTGCACAGCATCAAATGGATGCTTTGGATGGTAGCGCGAGTCCCATGTTGCAGTTGGCTCGTATTGCAGATCGTAAAATCAGTGAAGCAAGCTTGCGTTCTTTCTTAGGGAGTTTTGGTTTCTCAGGCGAACGTATGGATACGCCAAGTGAAAGCTTTTCTGGAGGTGAACGTGCGCGTTTAGCATTGGCACTCATCGTATGGCAACGTCCAAACGTATTGATTCTCGATGAGCCAACCAACCATTTGGACTTAGACATGCGCCATGCACTTACTATGGCACTTCAGGATTATGAAGGAGCAGTGGTGTTGGTTTCACATGAGCGTCAATTGGTGGCAAGTGTTTGTGATGAATTGATTTTAGTGCATGGTGGTGTGAGTCGTGAGTTTGAAGGTGACTTGGTTGCTTATGCAGATTGGTTACGTCAAGCACGTATTGATATGATGAAAAGTGGTCAACAACCTGCAGCGCCTGTAAAATCACAAGTCGTTGCAAAGCCTGTGGCATCTAAAGGGGATAAAGAAGCACAGCGTAAAGAAGCTGCACGTCGCCGTGAACTCAGTCGCCCTGTCCGTAAGAATATTGAAAAGTTAGAAGCAGAAATTGGCAAGATTCAACCGCGTTTAGGTAAAATCGAAGAGGCTTTGGCTGATACCGCTTTATACGATGCGAATCGTAAAGATGATTTGTTGAAGCTCATGAATGAACAAACTGAACTGAAAGGCAAGTTAGAACAAGCGGAAGAGAAAATGCTTGAACTAATGATGGAACTAGAAGAGTTAGAAAGTTCATTTGATGAGTAATGTCTAATTAAGAACAAAAAGCCCAATGTAGATTGGGCTTTTTCTTATTAAAATACTGAATATAATTTCAAACTTTTTAGTGATAATACTGATAAATAATCTAATAATAAAATGCCTATTGGATCTTTAATATGATAAGAGTTTTAGCTGCAATAAGTTTTGCTGTATCAGGATTTTTTGCAGCAACAATTGAAAAGTATAATCAGGGTTTATGTGTTTTTGAATATATTAAGCCTAATGCAGTGACTTATCTAAGGGATTTACACGGTGTTTCATCAGATGATTATGTGATGATTGGTATTTGCGGTTGGGTGGCTGTATTTTTTGGGATAGTGTTGTACTTTGTTAAGAATAAAATTTTATTTACTACGATCTTATTGTTCGCATTTGGGTTGGAGTTGATGTTGCTGAATATGATAGACACTGTTCCTTATAAAACAGTCTTATATGATTCGATTTTTCAATGTAATAATTGGTCAGTACTAGGATGGTTTTTAATGCAGGTGATTACTATGGTGTTAACAGTAATTTATTTAGCAAGAAATAATTACGCGGATTGGTAATCAGTGTTTATAGCTCATCTACCTTCGGGATATCTTTTGGCTCGTTATCTTTATAAGAGAATTCAGCCGTCCAATATAAGTAAGAAAATGTTCTATAGTGCCGTGCTGATAGGTGCAGTATTCTCAGATTTTGACTTATTTTATTTTTATTTAATTGATAATCGGGCCGTACATCATCATAAATACTTTATGCATTGGTTTTCATTTTGGATACCTATATTTTTGGTTGCAATAACTTGGTTGAAGATAAGTCAATTTAAATCAAAATGTGCCACTATACTCAGTTTATTTTCTGGGGCGGTATTGATGCATATATGTCTTGATACATTTGTTGGTGATGTTTGGCTATTTATGCCCTTTATTGATAAACCTTATGTTTTTTTTGAAGTTACTCCTCGTTATCAACCATGGTGGCTTAATTTTGTATTTCATTGGTCATTTGGCGTGGAATTAGTGATTTGTTTATATGCTTTATATCAATTTAAAGTAAGAAAGAGCATTAATTAACTGTTTATTATAAATTTCTAACAAGAACTGATGAAGTAGGGAAACGGGCAGTTTTAATAACAAAATTTTAAGTATAAAAAACCGCGCTTTCGCGCGGTTTTTTATTTAAAGCGACAAATTATTTTTTGTCATCTTTAACTTCAGTGAACTCAGCATCTACAACGCCGTCGTCCGCTTTTTGAGATTGACCAGCATCGCCACCTTGGAATGCATTTGGATCAAAACCTTCAGCGCCACCTTGACCTTGAGCAGCTTCATAAGCACGTTGGCTGATCGGCATGATGATGTTTTGAAGTGCTTCAGTTTTCGCTTTGATGTCATCTACATCGTTTTCTTTAGTCGCTGTTTCTAACTCAGCAACTGCAGTTTCGATTGCAGTTTTTTCATCAGCAGTGACTTGATCGCCAAGATCTTTGATCGCTTTTTGAGAAGACGAAACTAAAGCATCAGCTTCGTTACGTGCTTTTGCAAGCTCTTCAAATTTACGATCTTCTTCAGCATTCGCTTCAGCGTCTTTAATCATCGCTTCAATTTCAGCATCGCTCAAACCAGAGTTTGCTTTAATTTGAATTGATTGCTCTTTACCCGTGCTCTTATCTTTCGCAGATACTTTCAAGATACCATCAGCGTTGATGTCGAAAGATACTTCAATTTGTGGCACACCACGTGGAGCAGGTGGGATATCGCCTAATTGGAAGTTACCTAACAATTTGTTTTGCTGCGCCATTTTACGTTCACCTTGGAACACAGAAATGTCTACAGCAGGTTGGTTGTCAGCAGCAGTTGAGAACACTTGAGATTTCTTCGCAGGAATCGTTGTGTTTTTCTCGATGATCGCTGTTAACACGCCACCCATTGTTTCGATACCAAGTGTCAACGGAGTTACGTCAAGTAAAAGTACGTCAGTTTTGTCACCTGAAAGTACAGCACCTTGAATCGCAGCACCCATTGCTACAGCTTCGTCTGGGTTCACGTCTTTACGTGGCTCTTTACCGAAGAATTCTTGAACCTTCTGTTGAACCATTGGCATACGTGATTGACCACCCACCAAGATCACGTCAGAGATGTCAGAAGTCGAAAGACCAGCATCTTTAAGCGCAATACGGCAAGGCTCAATTGTACGAGCAACAAGATCAGCAACTAAACCTTCTAATTTCGCACGAGTAACGTTGATCACTAAGTGTTTAGGACCAGTCGCATCAGCAGTGATGTACGGAAGGTTGATTTCAGTTGCATTAGAAGAAGACAATTCAATCTTCGCTTTCTCAGCAGCTTCTTTCAAACGTTGCAACGCTAAAGGATCTTGCTTCAAGTTGAAGTTTTGTTCTTTTTTGAACTCTTCAACTAAGAACTCGATTAAAGCGTTATCAAAGTCTTCACCACCAAGGAATGTATCACCGTTTGTAGACAATACTTCGATTTGTTGGTCGCCATCAAGGTCAGCAATTTCAATGATTGAAACGTCGAATGTACCACCACCAAGATCGTATACAGCGATTTTACGGTCGCCTTCTTTCTTGTCCATACCGAATGCAAGTGCAGCAGCAGTTGGTTCGTTGATGATACGTTTAACTTCTAAACCAGCAATTTTACCTGCATCTTTAGTTGCTTGACGTTGAGCATCGTTGAAGTAAGCAGGAACTGTAATCACAGCTTCAGTTACTGTTTCGCCTAAGTAGTCTTCAGCTGTTTTCTTCATCTTTTTCAAGATTTCAGCAGAGATTTGTTGTGGCGCTAATTTTTTATCGTTTACATCAACCCAAGCATCACCATTGTCTGCTTTGATGATTTTGTACGGCACAAGACCGATGTCTTTTTGAACCGCTTGGTCTTGATACTTACGACCGATCAAACGTTTGATCGCATATAACGTATTTTTAGGATTCGTTACTGCTTGACGCTTTGCAGATTGACCTACAAGAATTTCACCATCTTTATACGCAATAATAGATGGAGTTGTACGCGCGCCTTCAGCGTTTTCGATTACTTTAACTTTGTCGCCTTCAAGTACTGCTACACAAGAGTTTGTAGTACCTAAGTCAATACCAATGATTTTAGCCATTTGGATGTTTCCTCAAAAATATTGTTGCAATTGTTTATGCTTGTTATCCGATATGAGAGCCAATGATTTTTTTTCAAGTAAAAATTTTAAAAAAAATCACAAACTCTCGAAATTCTTTGACCTTACTGACCAACCATAACCATTGCAGGGCGGAGTAAACGACCTGAAAGTGTGTAGCCTTTTTGAAGCACTACCCCAATTTCACCTGCTTTAGCATCTGGAGAAATACCCACAGCTTGGTGTAAATCAGCATTAAAACCTTGAGTAGTGTCGACAGCGACAACGCCGAATTTTTCAAGCGTGGTCAATAAAGATTTCAACGTCAGTTCAACACCTTCAGAAAGAGGGGTCTTTTCATCACCAACAGCTGTAATGGCACGTTCAAGGTTATCCACTGAATCAAGCAGCTCTTTCGCAAACTTTTCTAATGCAAATTTTTTCGCTGTATCTGCTTCACGCTCTAAGCGTTCTTTCGTTTTTTCAGCTTCATATTTTGCATTAGCAGCAACAGCTTTTTCATATTTTAAGCTTTCATTTAACGTTGCAACTTGAGCTTGTAAGTCTTCAACAGAAACTTCAGCTTGCTCTACTTCAACTTGCTGTTCAGTTTGTTCCGTTTGAACGTCCTGAGTTTGCTGGTTTTGCTCATTTGCCATGGAAGATCTCCGCTTAAATGGGTTTTTAAACATGTACAGTCCTTTGGCAGCAGAGTTAACTGCGTTAATCAGAACTGCCATGATTGTTTAATTCATCAATACTCAAGAAATGCGGGCTAGTCACAAAAATTCAAGTTAATAAGCTGTTTATTTAATAAAAATGAGTTTTTTAGCAGAATTGATGAGAAATATTGATTCAATAAAAGTGAACAACAAAAGAAATTAAAGTACATTTGTATGTAAATTAATCAATATTAAATTGTGACTTATGTCACAAAATGTGTTAATATTTCACTGTAACTCTTAGAAAAATATAAAAAAAGTATAAATAGATATAAAATAAGTCTTTCATTAATTTTTTTAATCTCTGTATTATCTTTAACCAGATTCTATCGCTGTAGTTTCTATTTATTTTTTAGCAGTTTTGCTTTTTCTAGCCCATTCAACCTCCTTGAATGGGCTTTTTTTTGTCCAAAGAAAACTTACAATGTTAATTTAAGGCTGATTCATATTACCAATGTTATTGAACATTGGATTTTTAGCTTAAATATTTAGTCTAATAATCACATAAAATCTTTTAAATAATAAATTGTTAAGTTTACTCAAATGTGACGATATGTTCTGTCTAGACCTTTTTACATATTTTTCAAAACTGCAACCCGATCATTTTAAAAGTCTAACCAAGAGTACACGCAAGAAATAAAAAAATTAGGAATGATAGGCACTCGAAGCAAATACCAAACTTCGATGTATTAAAAGCTGTTTTAAACAAAGGAATATATGTATGAATAAATTAGGTCTTTTTTCTCTTATTTTGGCTGGTGCAAGTTTAACAATGGTGGGCTGTGCTTCTAACTCAACGCCTGAAACTGCACAATCTTCACCTGCATCAGTTCAATCAGATGCGTCAATTGCTCAGTCTGCTACAACTGATATTGATGCTCAAAATGGTGTTGCAGTACAAGCTGATCCAACATTACAAAATGCAGAACCTATTCAAGCAACACCTTCAAGTGAATTACCTCAAGCTGAACAACCAGTTCAATAATTGAAACGGTTGCTGTTGAGCAACACAATAAATAGTGATCTAAACAGCTAATGAAGCATTTTAGTAATAACAGATTCTATTTATTAAATCATGAGAGAATAGACAGTAGGTCGGATGCCTCTACTGTCTATTTTTATAAGAAGTATGTATTTCTATTTATATGCATTTTTTAAGATTGTATTTATAGACTGTAAAAGTAGAACTTGGTTTTCATAATAATTTCTAACTATGGAAACAATGAAATAGTTCTAGATTCAAAATGAATGAAATAAGTGAATATTTTAACTAAAGAAAAGCCTAGATATTATTTCTAGGCTTTGATCTTTAAGGTAAGAGCGTGGAATGGTTAAGCTTGGTTCAATCATCCTTACGATCATTCTCTCGTTTACGACGCGGATCATTTTTCTGATCACGTTTTTGCTCCCAACGCTTTTGATTGTTATTAAAACTTGGGCGAGCCGGTGTCGAGCGGTTATTCCAGCGATTACGATCTTCAGCTCTTTGCTTTTGGATCTCACGCTGTCTTTGTTCCATTTGGTTACGACGATCCTGCTGATTTTTAGCTTGTTCACGACGATCTTTATCACGTTTAAACTGATCACGACGGTCTTGCTCGCGCTTTTGATTCAGCTCGCGTTGATGACGTTGACGGTCTAAGTCTCGGTCACGTCTTTCACGATCTAAGCGAGATTGATGCTCTCTTTGAGCACGTTCACGCTCCCACCGTGCTCGATCAATTTGATTACTACGATCACGGTCATAGCGATAATCGCGATCAGATCGGTCATAGCTACCATTATAGTAAGGACCATCATCAGGAAATGCGACACATCCGACGGCCATCACCGCTGTAGCAATAGAGATAAATACGACTTTAATCGTCATAGCGTTCACCTTTATATGAGATGATCAGGAATAACAAAAAAAACCTGATAAATAGATAAATAGTCAATGACAAGACTGCTATGGTCAGATTAGCGTATTGATGTTTTGAATTTGTATATGAATGAATAGACTTGTATAACAATATAGTCAGCTAAAACCTGATCATGTAGGAAATATGAAGAATGAGGATGGAACATGGGATCGTTAAATAATAAATTACAACAACTGATGGAAAATGGACAAGGTTCAGCAGGTCGTACATTGGATCGTTTACCAAGTGTTGTACAAGAGTCACTTGTTAAAGTCTTGGGCTATCCTTATCAATATCCTCAACTCGACAGTTTCACCAAATGTTTGATGGCTGCACAACTCAAACAAGGTAAGTCAGGTTTTATTGGGGATAATGTTGATTATTCACGAAAAACCTTTGAAACTCAGATTCAATCCATTACACATAAATCGACACATGTTCAGTTTGTCGACGATATTCGACTACCTCTACAGAGTGGCAGTATTTTCGCACGTCATTATCATCCAGCACCGAATAAAAAATTACCGATGGTGGTGTTTTATCATGGTGGTGGTTTTGTAGTAGGAAGTGTAAATACTCATGATGAAGTATGTAGACTGCTCGCGGTACATGCCAAAGTGCAAGTGATCAGCATTGATTATCCACTTGCACCAGAAACTTCACCCCAAGCGTTAATTCAATCTTGTGAAGATGCCTTAGCCTGGGTTTATCAAAACCGTCGTCAATTTAAAATTTTAAAAAATAGAATTGCAGTTGCAGGGGACAGTGCGGGCGGTAATATCAGTGCTGTTGTTTCACAACGTGCCGCAAATAGTAGTTATGCACCTCAAGCTCAGTTTTTGATTTATCCCGCTGTTGATTTTAAAAGTCGTCATCCTTCATTTTTTGCATATAACGACGGATTGATCCTGACCAGTAAAGATATTGATTATGTGACTGACTATTATGCGACTCAGCATGGTGTTGGCTTAGATGATCCTCTCATTTCACCCATCTTTGGCAGCTTTAAAAAGCTTGCTCCAGCTTTTGTGGTAACAGCAGGACATGATGTATTACATGATGAAGGAAAGATCTACGCACATAAACTTCGTCAAAATGGAACAAAGACTGAGTATCATGATTATGATGATCAAACGCATGGCTTTATTAATCTAACGTTGATTTCTCGAAAGTCTAAAAAGAATGTGATTGAAATGAGTAAAGCATTTCGTAAATTTTGGGATAAGGTGAGCTGATAACAACTCTTTTATATAGATGATGTGAAAATGTGATTACTCAATGATTTTGAGTAGCAACGTTTTAATGATTGATATGTGATCACCATAAGCATTTATATTCAATAAGCCTCAGTTGAATTCAATTGGGGCTTATTCATTTTCATATTTGAAAATTTAACTAAGATTCGGTCTAATCTTATTATGAGAACTAAAACGAAAATAGACTTAGTCTTGATCTAGACTGAAACATAATAAAATTTGAATTTGATAATTAATCCATCTATATAGAATAGATACGCAAGTCATTTATTATCGAACTAAAATATCATCCAGCTTAAACTTAATTATTCAGTTCAAAACTGAGAAGGTCTATCTAATATGTTAAATAAAATCGCCATGGGTGTTGCCATTCTTGCAACAAGCACAGTCGCTCTTGCAGCAAATACACAAATGCAGATCAAAACCTCTGCGGGGAATATAGATATTGAATTGTTTGATGATAAAGCACCTATCACGGTAAAGAACTTTAAAACTTATGCCCAATCTAATTTTTATAATGGCACGATTTTCCATCGCGTGATCCCAGGCTTCATGATTCAGGGGGGAGGTATGGACAGTCGTATGATTGAAAAGACCACTCGAGCGCCGATTCGCAACGAAGCAAATAATGGTTTAAAAAATACAGTAGGTACATTGGCAATGGCACGTACCAATAATCCTAATTCAGCAAGCACTCAGTTCTTTATTAATGTGGCTAATAATGATTTCTTGAATAAATCAGGCTCAAATGCAGGCTATGCGGTGTTTGGTAAAGTGGTTAATGGCATGGATGTCGTCAATAAAATCACTAAAGTACCGACTAGAAACTTTGGCATGCATCAAGATGTACCTAAAAATCCCATTAAAATTCTGAGTGTGACGATTAAAGCGCCAACAAAGAAATAATATTGCAAAATTAAAGCAGAAATATTTTATTCATATTTCTGCTTTATTATTAGAGGTTTATGTTTGATTTGGTATGTTAATGCATCAGCTTGGTGCATAAAAAAAGAACACACGATAAAACAAGCAGTTAAAAGCGCTTGCGTGTGTAGGAAATTGCCCTATAATGAGCTCATCCCGACGCGATACAGCAAACGAACTTAGCTGAACAGGTTAAGTTGTTAAGATTGTATTGTGTTGAACTTGTCTCTGACGAAGAGCAAGAAGATCATTAAGAGATTATGAAGAACAACTTGTGTGGATTTTTACTGATTGATTGATCGAAATTATTTTCATTGATTGATGGTAGAAATTACTCGAAGTTTATTTGAGAAATATTTGTCAGAAAATTGATGAGCCAAGATTGGTGCCCTTTAAGGCACTAAGCAATATTAAACTGAAGAGTTTGATCATGGCTCAGATTGAACGCTGGCGGCAGGCTTAACACATGCAAGTCGAGCGGGGAAGAGTAGCTTGCTACTTTACTTAGCGGCGGACGGGTGAGTAATGCTTAGGAATCTGCCTATTAGTGGGGGACAACATTTCGAAAGGAATGCTAATACCGCATACGTCCTACGGGAGAAAGCAGGGGACCTTCGGGCCTTGCGCTAATAGATGAGCCTAAGTCGGATTAGCTAGTTGGTGGGGTAAAGGCCTACCAAGGCGACGATCTGTAGCGGGTCTGAGAGGATGATCCGCCACACTGGGACTGAGACACGGCCCAGACTCCTACGGGAGGCAGCAGTGGGGAATATTGGACAATGGGGGGAACCCTGATCCAGCCATGCCGCGTGTGTGAAGAAGGCCTTTTGGTTGTAAAGCACTTTAAGCGAGGAGGAGGCTACCGAGATTAATACTCTTGGATAGTGGACGTTACTCGCAGAATAAGCACCGGCTAACTCTGTGCCAGCAGCCGCGGTAATACAGAGGGTGCGAGCGTTAATCGGATTTACTGGGCGTAAAGCGTGCGTAGGTGGTCTTTTAAGTCGGATGTGAAATCCCTGAGCTTAACTTAGGAATTGCATTCGATACTGGGAGACTAGAGTATGGGAGAGGATGGTAGAATTCCAGGTGTAGCGGTGAAATGCGTAGAGATCTGGAGGAATACCGATGGCGAAGGCAGCCATCTGGCCTAATACTGACACTGAGGTACGAAAGCATGGGGAGCAAACAGGATTAGATACCCTGGTAGTCCATGCCGTAAACGATGTCTACTAGCCGTTGGGGTCTTTGAGACTTTAGTGGCGCAGCTAACGCGATAAGTAGACCGCCTGGGGAGTACGGTCGCAAGACTAAAACTCAAATGAATTGACGGGGGCCCGCACAAGCGGTGGAGCATGTGGTTTAATTCGATGCAACGCGAAGAACCTTACCTGGTCTTGACATACAGAGAACTTTCCAGAGATGGATTGGTGCCTTCGGGAACTCTGATACAGGTGCTGCATGGCTGTCGTCAGCTCGTGTCGTGAGATGTTGGGTTAAGTCCCGCAACGAGCGCAACCCTTTTCCTTATTTGCCAGCGGGTTAAGCCGGGAACTTTAAGGATACTGCCAGTGACAAACTGGAGGAAGGCGGGGACGACGTCAAGTCATCATGGCCCTTACGACCAGGGCTACACACGTGCTACAATGGTCGGTACAAAGGGTTGCTACCTAGCGATAGGATGCTAATCTCAAAAAGCCGATCGTAGTCCGGATTGGAGTCTGCAACTCGACTCCATGAAGTCGGAATCGCTAGTAATCGCGGATCAGAATGCCGCGGTGAATACGTTCCCGGGCCTTGTACACACCGCCCGTCACACCATGGGAGTTTGTTGCACCAGAAGTAGGTAGTCTAACCGCAAGGAGGACGCTTACCACGGTGTGGCCGATGACTGGGGTGAAGTCGTAACAAGGTAGCCGTAGGGGAACCTGCGGCTGGATCACCTCCTTAACGAAAGATTGACGATCGGTAAGAATCCACAACAAGTTGTTCTTCATGAAGATGTATCTGAGGGTCTGTAGCTCAGTTGGTTAGAGCACACGCTTGATAAGCGTGGGGTCACAAGTTCAAGTCTTGTCAGACCCACCATGACTTAAGATACATCGAATCTATAAATGATAAGCTGGGGACTTAGCTTAGTTGGTAGAGCGCCTGCTTTGCACGCAGGAGGTCAGGAGTTCGACTCTCCTAGTCTCCACCATACATTCTTCGGAGTGTATAAGCTGAGAAATTATAGAACTTAGTAAATTAGACGATTGAGTTTAAGTTTATTAATTTCTGTGATTTATCACAGTTACCTGCGATCCGATGAGGACGTAGTTAATCATTAACAGAATATATTTGAGTTGAAATAAATTGTTTAAGGCTCATTTCAAGTAGG
>NZ_JCAKNC010000016.1:0-56417 GCF_059515925.1 Acinetobacter sp. CY81 | reverse complement strand
GATGTACTGACCCCATGGGCAGGTGAAGGCTACGGTGCACGCTTCCTACCCCGCATCGATGAAATTGTGGTGATCGACTTCTTCGACGGCAACATCGACCGCCCATTCGTGGTGGGACGCATCCACGAAGCACAACGCAGTCCAACCAAATTCGATATCAAAGGACAGTTGCCAGACACCAAAAAGCTGGCAGGCATCCGCTCCAAAGAGGTGCAAGGAGAAGGCTATGGACAACTACGCTTTGATGACACCACAGGACAGATATCGACCCAACTACAAAACAGCCATGGGGCAAGCCAACTTAACCTAGGTAACCTCAGTCATCCCAAAGAAACAGAACAAAGCGATGGACGAGGAGAAGGCTTTGAGCTGAGAACAGACCAATGGGGTGCGGTAAGAGCAGGGCAAGGCCTCCTACTATCCACCTACAAACAAGACCAAGCCACAGGCACGCATCTGGATGCCAATGAGGCAAAGGCACAATTAGAAACAAGCCTTAACAATGCTAAAGCCCTCAGTGAAGTGGCGAAGAATCAGCAGACTGATCCGCTTGAGGTGCTTGAGGAACTCCAAAACTTTATGGAGCAAATTGAAAAAGGCAGTAAAGAAAAGTCAGATGCATTTAAACAAGCATTGATGATATTGGCTGCACCAAATTCAATTGCACTTGCAACCAATGAAGACATTCATATCTCCGCAGATGGACAGATCAGTCATAGTGCAGGGGATACTATTAACATTTCTACGCAAAAGTCTTTGATTGGGCATGCAAGTCAAAAGATTAGTCTATTTGCAGCGCAAGAAGGTGCAAGGTTGTATGCAGGTAAAGGCAAGATTGAGATTCAAGCACAAGGTGACGGTGCAGATTTGATTGCGCGTAAAGGTGTTCAGATTATTTCTACCGAGGACATCATTGAGTTTAAGAGTCCGAAAGAAATTATTTTGACAGCTGGTGGTTCGCAACTGAAAATCAATGGTTCAGGGATATTCTCAACCACAGGTGCAAAGTTTGAGGTGAAGGCTGGGCAACATTTATTTAAACCTGGACAAGAACTATCACAGACCAAAGTAAATTTACCTAAACTAAAAGATTGTGAATATAAGATAACTAAATCTTCAGTTGAGGGCGCTGCATTGGTGAAAATTAGATGAAAATGAATATAAGCTTTGAAAAATTTTCAGAATATAATTTTGCTTTATATGACCAAATTTTGTTTTCTGATTATAAGAGCTTTTTGGAAGAAAAGAATATTAATTATAAAACTCTAGCAGTGGATTTATTTGGTGGGGCAAGAAATTCACCGATATTGGTTTCACTGAATAATGTTTCAATGGAAGATAAAGAAGAGCTCTATAATTATTTTTTTATCGAAAAAGAAACTAATTATCGTCATACATTTGACAGGATGAATGTTTTTCAAAACGTAATAAAAACTAATTTAAATATGGATGAATTTTCTGAAATATTGACAAAGATGATGATTTATAGGGGGGGATATTTATTTAGATATTATGACCCTAGGGTGATATTGCATTTAATTATAGTGAGGAGTAAGGAGATTTATATTGAGGATAAAAATTTAAGAATATGGAGTGATAAATATTTTAAAAACATTGAAAGTGTTATTTTAAGCTTGTGGGGTGTGAAATTCATTTATAATAATAAAAATACTTTTTCTAATAACCTAAAAACAAATATAAATATTAAAGATATAGATTTGCTTAATGGGATGATAAAGAAGAAGGGTGGTAAATATTTGGATCACCTAACTGGTGAGCAGTTTTTTAAAAACTTTAAAGTTACTAAGGGTTAAGTTATGGTAAATGATTGTAAGAGTTCAAGTGATTCATATTGTAAATATTGCCAAAGATGTGGGCAGTTTCTACCTGTTAGAATATCTATAGGATTGAAGGATGAATCAATTGACATACTTAAACCTAAACCAAGCATAGTTAAAGATTTACCAAAACTTCCAAATGGATATGAATATATTTTAAGAAGATTGAATGAAGGATATATTTATACTTTTTCTGAAAATTGGAGGTTTTCTCAAAGGCAAGAAGATAAGTTAAATTTATATAAAGTGAATGAAAATGGTTATATAAAAGAGCTTGATAAAGGGGAGATGGATGTTGATGTTAAGCCAGATAAATGTCTAGAATTTTCAGCTACGGAAAATGAGATTAAGACGAGTGCAGGGGAATCATTATCAGGGGTATTTTTGCTAGATTTATATCCAGTAGAAGGTAACGATGTCAGTATTGTTTATACTCGACATAGATTAAGTGATCAAGCATATAAAAACTTAAGTGATGATGCAACTATTCGTAATAAAATAATGCAAAAATTTGATATACAAGGAAGTGGTGTATATGAATTTTTAATGGATAAAAGGTTGTCTACAAAAGTTCTTGATAACTTACAAGTCAGTCAAAATGATTTAATGGCTAGCTTTGAAAAAATAGTACCTTGGGATTATGTAAATATTATTAAAAATGAAAAAAAAGTTCCGTTTAGCGTTTCAAAATTTTTAATAGATGATGAAAATGGTAATCCTAATTATACTTATATTGATTTTGGAGATGTTAATAAAAAACCCGAAAAACACATTGTAACTGGTGATTCTATTATAGTGTTGGATGATCCAATAGGTATAATGGAAGATCTAATAAAAATAATTAATAAAAATAATAATAAAATTACAATTAAATTGAATGAGATAGAATATCAAACCTTTAATAATATTAAGAACCTAAAATCAATTGAATATAGTAAGTATTTTAATGAAAAAATTAAAAAAAGACATAGTGTTAAAGTGAAGGAATTAGCAAAAAAAGATTCTAAGGATTATACTTCAGATGACTATAAACTTGAAAAAGCTTCTAAGCAATATGTAACTGAAAAAAGTGGTTTTATTTTGACGGATATGTTTAATCAAAAAGAGCTTAAAAATATTAATGATGAAACAGAAGCAGAATTTAAAGAAAAATGGAGTAAATACAATAAATGTTATAATGAAGAGAGAATGAATTTAGAAATAGATAGTATAAATGATAAAGTCAGGATGGAAATGGAAAGTGTTTTAAAGCCTCTTTTGTTGTTGTATATTGATTATTTTAAAAGTAATGTTTTGCTTAACTATTTTAGTTGTCTTTTTGATCATAAGAGTATTAGTTCTGCTAGCGAGTTCTTAGGTATTCTAACCTCTATTATTCAAAACATGGATGGTTATAGTCTTGTGAGTGATTTTTTTGTCAGTTTACTTGGTGAAGATGACTTTAATAATCCGAATAATTATTTGATGAGAGCTTTTATTTTTGACAATCCAAGTGTTGCTGATGCAGTTAATAGTTTGGATGAGTTTTTAAAAGATTATAAAATTTCAGATGGATATGGCTATTTAGTAGAAAAATGGGGGGAGAGAAACAGTGGTTTATCAACTGATATTTTCTTTTCATTTATAAAGTATAGTCAAAATCAGTTGAGAGAGCAAAGTCTATTATTTTCCGAGGTGATAGGTGGGTCTTTAATTCGCTCAGTAAATAATAATTCTAATGGTCACGACAGTAATTTGTTACGGTCAAAAATGATGGTGAGTTTTGAATTGTTTTCCGGTAAACAATTTAGTGTGAGCGATTATACGGGAAACTATAAAAAAATATTAAAAACAATAGTTAATGATTTTAGTATTAAGTATTCAGATGAACTTTCTAGGTCGCAAAAAAAACTTGCTAAAATTAATGTAGAAAATTCTGTAAATGCAATTTTAAATAATCAGTTTGGTTCTAAACTAAGTGCAAATACTTCTACTAAATATAACCTAACTGTAATTGTTGATAGTGAGCTTAAATTAGAATTTGATCATTCAAATTTTGATAGAAATGTAATGCTTGAAGGAAAATTTAATACAAAAGAATATTTTTTAAGTAATGGGGAGCAAATTTTCATTGATAGTAAAAAAACAGTTTTTGAAAAATCTTTGACTAATGCTAAATATTATAATAATACATTACGAGGTTTTAATGTCTTAGGTTTGGGTTTTAATGCCATTGGTATAATGAACTTTATTGGAATGGTGGAAAAAAAAGGTGTTTTTGATGGAAAGATGTTTGCTGAATTAGTTGGAAATATTATGTCCTTAATTGGAGGTATTGCTGATGTTTTCATTTTGGAAAAGACATCTAAAGTTCTAAGTTTACATAGATTGAATAGTATTTCAATGGTATCAGCAGAGTTAAACATTGCCAGAGCAGGACTTACAAAATTAAATTCAAATCTATGGAAGATTACATTTAGCGTGTTGATTGTTAATATCGTTGTTAATGCTTTTATAGGTTATATCCAATTTAAGAAAAATATTAGAAATAACATAGTTTTAGCTGTTTCTTATGGGGTTACAGCTGTTATTTCAATTGCTAGCGCAGTATTATTTTTCTTAGGTGCTATAGTTTGGGGTATGGCTTTGGTACTTTTAGCCTTCGTTGTTGATTTTTATATAAAGCATTTGGAATCTGTAAAAATTCAAGATTACTTAAAAAATTGTAGATGGGGTATACATAATAAAAATTGGGATATTTTCAATGAAAGAAGTAAATATATATATGCTACTAGTTAATTAAGTCTTACAAACAATTCGCAGGCTTAGGTACTCCGGCTAAACGACTTAAATGACGAGCAACTAAGCCTGTATTAAACCTTTCTTGTAAGACTGCATTATTGATATCTGGACTGACCACTTTCATTAAAAACCTAATGAGAGGGCGAGTTGCAGGTGAGTGTCCAAATTGTGCATAGAACTGACGTACAGCTTCCAAAACCTCAAAATGCCATTCAGTCAAATCTAGGTCTAGCGTTTGAGCCAAAGTCTGAGCAACTTGATGATTCCAAATAGTGTAGTCCACTAAATGACCATCTTGATCTAATTGCAAATTCATACTTTCACTCATTTTTAATATCCAAAACGACGAATAAACCTGATTGGCTTATTTTAAAGTAATACAGCGTGTGTAAGCTAAGATTAGATCTGAAAATTGATCATAATTGATGATTTTAAAATCAACTGATGCAACATTAGGGATATTTTCAGCATCATTTTCAAGTACGTAAAGATTTGAACATATCTGAGTATTTACAGCTTGGCTAAAAAATACTGCATCGCCCATCAATACAACAGAATCATCACTTGTGATAATTGAGTTGAGTTTAGTCAAAATCGATTCAGTGTTGGCATAGTTGGATTGAATTAAGTAAAGCGTGTGATTAGACATATCCATTACCAATATAAAACGTGATCAAAAGACTGAATAAATTGAGCATCAAGGTTGATGAATTCAATGTCTTGTTCGGATTGAGCAACAAAAGTATGATTCTGATTTTTATGCTCAACTAGAATAGGAGTTAAGTCATAAAATTCGAAACTATCGACCATATTTGATGCCAGTTTAAATGCATGTTTGAACTGATCAAAATTCATATCAGATTTGAGTAAACTGAGTGCGCCATCTTGTAACAATACTTTAACTTCACAGCCAAATGTAGCAAGAACCATGGTGGCAGATAAGCTTTCATGTATTTGTAATGTATTAAGATTTGATTGAGTTAATATAACCAATACAGTTTTCACACAATTTACCTTTCAATTGCAACAGTCAAATAAAAATAACAACTTAAAATTGAATTAAGCGTTCGGTTGATTGAACAGCATCCGCCAGTTCACCTAATCCGACCAGCTCAAATTGTGGCGCGAGATTATGCGTATCAATCTGATGTCGTTTTGCATTTTCTTCGTCGGTAATGCCTCTAGCTAATGCAGCGCTGACACATACTGGCAGTCTAATCTCCAGTTTTTGCCATTCTTTCATCAAATTTCGTTGGTCATCAGGAACCCATTGCAAGTTATTGGCAACAGCGACTCCGTCTTGATAAAAGAACACTCTAAATGGCTGCTTTTTCGCATTTAAGGCTTGTGCAAGTCCCAAGGCATGCCATGCATGAATTGAACTCGGCGCAGAGGTAATTAGTAATAATGTACTCATTGGAACTTCACATTGAGGAATGTACACGAACGAAATGCAACATTCTGACTTCATAACAAAAGGGTAGTATACAATGATTTTAGTGACTGGTGGTTTAGGCTTTATAGGCTCTCATGTCGTTTTAAGCTTGTTGGCTCAAGGTCAAGAGGTTGTCATTGTTGATAATTTAGCCAATTCAAATTTACAAGTATTAGAAAGACTCGAATATATTGCAGGAATGTATGTTCCTTTTGTCAAATTAGATGTACGCAACACACCTGCTTTAAACAAAGTATTTGAACAATATTCAATTGATGCTGTTATTCATACAGCCGCATTCAAATCTATAGAAGAATCTCGTCTTAAACCACTCGAATATTATAATGATAATCTCAGTTGCATCATGAGCTTAATGCGTTCGATGCAAAGAACAGGTGTTCGTAATCTGGTACACCTGTCGAGTCTCGCTGTTTACGGCCACTCAAGTTTAGAGCTGAATGAAAATACGCCATTTAATTTTAATAACTCAAATCCCTATATCAAGTCTCAGCAAATGATTGAAGAAATTATTCGAGATACAGTCAAAACGGATAATGAATGGAATGTCGCACTACTTCGTATTGGTAATGTTGTAGGTGCATTTGAACAAGCGGTATTGGGAGAGTTTGTACAACCCTTACCTAAAAATATTGTCCCTTTAGCACTACAAGTGGCTACCATGCAAAGAGATTACATTGAACTTCAACAAAATGCACAAACTGAAGATCAAACTGTAGAACGTAGCTTTGTGCATGTGCTTGATGTATGTGATGCAATATTTGCGAGCTTATATTGGTTCAACCATCAACAAAACGTCTGTGAATCATTTGATATTGGTGGATATAGCTTATCCATCCAACAGATTTTGACTGAGATTGAAAAAGTTACAGGACAACAAATTAAAACCATTGAGGCAACGTACTCATTTGATGAGCTTGATCAAATTGGTTCAAACAGTAATAAAGCACATCAATTGTTAGGTTGGAAAGCCAAAAGATCTGTTGAGAAAATGATTCAAGATCAATGGCAGTTTTACCAAAGCACGTTAAATCTAAGTTGATGATGAGAATCTGAGAGAGTTTTTGATAAAAAACCTTTCTGAGTTGTTTGGTTAAATCGTCTAGCAAATAGCGTAAATGTAATACATCTAGAGATTGAATAATAAAAGTAAATAAGAATTATTTGCAATTAAGTGGATTCAGATTATGATAATTAAAGAGACTCGGAACAAATTTTTTTAAAACCATTTAAAAAGACAAGTTAAAAACACGTTAATAGATAACAGAAATTAGAGGTGAATCATGCAAACACGTATTGAACATGACACGATGGGCGAAGTAGAAGTTCCAAGTGAGGCGATGTGGGGCGCACAGACACAGCGTAGTTTGCAAAACTTTAAAATAGGTGGTGAACGTTTACCTCGTGCCATGATCCGTGGTATGGGCTTAGTTAAAAAAGCGGCTGCCATTACCAATTCTGAATTAAACCAAATTCCTCAAGAGCTATCTCATTATATTGTCGGTGCAGCAGAAGAAGTGATTGATGGGAAATGGGATAGCCAATTTCCATTAGTCGTTTGGCAGACGGGTTCAGGTACGCAAAGTAATATGAACTGTAATGAAGTGATTGCTAACGTTGCGAATCAAAAGTTAGGTAATCCTTTAGGTGCTCAAAAGCCTGTACATCCCAATGATCATGTCAATCGTGCGCAATCAACCAATGATTCTTTTCCTACAGCGATTCATGTCGCTTCAAGTCTATTGATTAATGAGTTATTGATTCCTTCAGTAAAAGCGCTACGTGAAACTTTAAATCAAAAGTCTGAAGCATTTTCAGGGATTGTGAAAATTGGTCGTACACACCTACAAGATGCTACGCCTTTGACTTTAGGACAAGAGTTTAGTGGTTATGTGTCTCAGCTCGATCATGGTTTAAAACGTCTAAATCAAGCTTTAGAAGGTTTGTATGAACTTCCACTCGGTGGAACAGCTGTGGGTACAGGCTTAAATGCTCATCCTGATTATGCGGTAAAAGCTGCTGAACAATTGGCGACTTTGACTGGATTGCCTTTTGTCACTGCGCCGAATAAATTTGAAGCGCTTGCAGGACGTGATGCAGCTGTTTTTGCTTCAGGTGCTTTAAAAACTTTAGCTGTAAGTTTAAATAAAATTGCCAATGATGTGCGTTGGTTAGCGAGTGGTCCACGCTGTGGCTTAGGTGAGCTTAGAATCCCTGAGAATGAACCGGGTTCTAGTATCATGCCAGGTAAAGTGAATCCAACGCAGAGCGAAGCAATGACGATGGTTGTGGCTCAAGTATTGGGTAATGACACGACGATTAATGTCGCTGGGGCTTCAGGGAACTTCGAGTTAAATGTATTCATGCCTGTGATTGCGTATAACTTAATTCAGTCGATTCAGTTGTTGGGTGATGCGTGTAATAGCTTCAATGAGCATTGCGCCGTAGGAATTGAACCAAACTTAGAAAAGATTGATCATTTCTTAAATGACTCGCTGATGTTAGTGACTGCGCTGAATCCTGTGATTGGTTATGAAAATGCTGCGAAAGTAGCAAAGACCGCTTACAAAGAAGGCAAGACGCTTAAGCAAGTTGCTGTAGAGCTTGGTTTAGTTACACCTGAACAGTTTGATGAGGTTGTCGTACCTGCAAATATGGTTTCGGCTAATGTGAAATAAAGTAATCTTAAATTTTATCAAAAAGCTCATTGATAATGAGCTTTTTATCTATGGATTGATTGTTTTTTTTAAATCTCGAAAGTTATATTAATTATTGACATCAATATTAACTTGGCAGTATAACTCTATAAATCCATAAAATTGGATTATTGGAGTTCTTATGAATTATTTAGTACAAGTTGAAATTCAACAAGCTGAAGAACAATCTTTTCTCTTCAAACCAAGACCAAAATTTAAAGCGACTTTTTACGATGCACCAGAAATTTTCGTCGTTGGCAAAAGTTTTGATGAAGCAATCAATGAAATTGAGTTAAAAGTGTCAAAGTTTTTTGATGATTTAAGTGATGTAGGTTTAGGTTTGCCTGTACCATCAGATCTTTCAATTGTTGCCTTAAAAAATAAAGAGGCAAATGTAATATTTCATGTTCTTAGTATAGATACTTCACGATATGAAGAAAAAACAGAAAAGATTAATGTAACATTACCAATTCGTCTTACCCATAAGATTGATGAGTTTATACGAGAGAAAGTTAATAATTCTAATATGTTTTCCTCGCGTTCTGATTTTATCGCAAAAGCATCTAATCACTATCTCAATTATGCTGAAAATTTAAGTTCAATTTTTAATAATGAAAAACTAAATGTATCGAGATATAAATCAAATAATACAACCGAAAATTGTAGAAACTTGGCTTATTACTTAAACTCGAATACTTGTGATGGGATAATTTTATTTGCAACTCATAAAACTGTAGATCGTACATTTTCAGAAAATGATGGTCCTGAAACGAACCTGCCGTTAATGGGTGCAATTGTTAAAGTAAAATTTCCTGGGCTCTCTGAACAATTCATTTTATTTGATGGATTATTTCTTACTGCTCAAAGAAAGCCAAGATACAATGAAGTTCAACAGATACTTGATCTTGCTGTTGAAACTAATAAGACATTTTTTATTCAACTTTCTGTGTCGTTTACATCTCAATTAATGCCTATCGAGGCTATTAAACTTCTTAATAAATGTCCTACGCAGACTTTAAATGCACAAACAAGATCAATCTTCTTTAGTCTGTTGAGTAATATTCCAGAAGCACAATATGCCTCTATCTAGTATTTCCAATTTATAAAGCACTTACAAAAGGATTTAAGGAAGTTAGTGTGGTTAAAAAGCTCTTACTTTATGAAATAGCAAATTAAAGCAAGAGCTTTCTAGATAGTAGGCTTTTATAATCCGAATTACTACATAACTAGAAGCTGTGATGTGGAAAATGTTTTAATGTGATGAATAAATGAAAATTATAAATATTAATCATTAGTCCGAAACTCACCCAAAATTCATTGAATACAACCAAATAATTGCTAAAATGCACCCTGCTTTTTTACTGTTTGACCCTGAATTTATAGAAATTCATAGAAGTATTTATGAAACAGTATGTTATCCCAAGGAATTATTTGATGTTCGCAATATATTTAACAGATGTTCAGAAAAACGTTCAATTTAAAGATTACCCAGGCGAACATCCAGTTAAATTTATTCTCAATTTCAAAAAGATTTTTCCAAGTGTGATGGAATTATTGCTTCCAGTCTTACCTTCAGATGAAAACTTAGAAGAAATGACATGGGAATCAAGCACTCAAGATTTTGAAATGTTTAAATTACTGTTAAGTGGTTGGGGGGTGATTGAATTACGTTTAAACGCGATTGCTCAATACAAAACACGAAGCTTTGCAGACCAACTGGTGAAACAAGCACAGCAAAAGCGTAAAACCTATTCAAAGGATCAGCCTAAACTCAGCATGGTTGAACTAGATTATTTATTCGTTCATGAAGTTCATGCATTAATTGATGCTGAATTGGTGGATCTAGGTGAGAAGTTCTATTTGCCTACTTTACGTGATTTGTGGAAAAACCACATGAAAGCCAATGTACTTGAAGCGAAGTTTTAATTCGCTTTTATAGCGAAGCTCGATATAGAACATCCTCCAGATCATTGGGGGATTTTTTATGCCCATTTTTCGATTCGTAATGGCAAGATAACTTGTTGGATGTAATTAGGCTGAAAAATAAACATTCAGGTCTATATTCTTTCAAACAAAAGCATTAAGACGGATTTTGGAATAGATCATGCTTAATATTTACGACACAGAATGAGCTGCTAGGTTAAATATTCAAAGGTTAATACCCTTATGAAGTATAACTAATGAATATAAGCCGAAGTATCAAAATTCCCCGAGGATATATCAAAGGATTTAGTCAAATGTCGAATCAGTTTTTAGATTTAATTAATAAACGCCGTACCATTTATGCAATTGGTAAAGATGTAACGCATAGCACAGAATATTTAACTGATTTGATTCAAACAGCGATTAAGCAAAGTCCATCATCATTTAATTCGCAATCTTCACGTGCTGTGATTCTGTTTAATCAAGAGCACGAAAAATTTTGGGGCTTTGTGAATGAAAAATTAAAGTCTTATGCCAAGGACAAAACTGCGGCTGCTAAAAGCTCAGCAAAAATGGATAGCTTTGCCGCAGGTGTTGGTACAGTTTTATTTTTTGAAGATATGAGTGTCATAGAAGACTTACAAACAAAATATCCAGCGTATGCTGAAAATTTCCCAATATGGGCTGAACACTCTACAGCTATGGCACAGTTTGCTGTTTGGACAGCATTACAACCCAATCGTAGACGCAGAGGTTCATCAAGAGTGGAATGTGCCTGAATCATGGAAATTACGTGCTCAGATCGTATTTGGTTCGATTGAAGGTGAAGCTTATCCAAAAGGTTATATGAACGATGAAGACCGCTTCAAAGTATTTAAATAATAATTTGAATCAAAATTAGTTAGGATGATTGAGCCTAATGTTCACGTTTTGAATAAGCGGTTTAACTTAGCAAGCTTATCATTTTAATTTTGAGAGAACTTGCTAACCAATCTTTTCATTAATAGAGAGCGTTGGTTAGCATTTTACGAATTGCATGTGAATCAAACAGTCGCTTCAACTTTATTCGCCATACGACCGTGTAATACGTAATAAATTAATAAACATGCACATGCGCCGATTGAACTATATAAATACAGTGATGCATAAGAAATATAATCTAAGGCGATTCCAATGAAATAAGGACCAAAGCCCAGTCCTGCATCAAGGAATATAAAATAGGTCGATGTAGCAAATCCCATTCGTTCGAGGGTTGCGCTTTTTACAGCAAGTGTTTGGCAAACAGATTGAATATTGCCATAGCCTAAGCCCAATAAGGCTGCACTTAACAGAAGCATCCATGATGCGCTGGCTTGACTCAAAAGAAATAAGCCTAATGCCATAATGACAAATGCGGGATACATAATGATGTTTTCGCCTTTACGGTCTAGTAATGGACCTGTAAATGGTCGTGAAAACAAAATAGCAATCGCGTACATCAGGAAGAAGACTGCAGCAGCTTCTAATAAGTTAATTTCTTTGGCATAGAAATTAATGAATGATAAAACGCCTGAATAGCAGATTGAAGCAAGTAAAATCACGATAGAAATCGGAACGGCTTTCACTTCAATAAAGTTTGAAATCCAAGAGGGTTGACTGGTTTGTTTTGGATGCAGTTCTAATGTCGATGCTGATGCCTTAGAAACAATATTTTTCGGCATTTTGATCATGAGTCCAATACATACACAACTCATCGCGATGACACTAGAGACAGCAAAAATCACATTGTACTCAAATCGAAACATCATCCAGATGGCAAGAAAAGGACCAATCGCCGTGCCAAGTGTACTGCTTAAACTATAATAGCCAATACCTTCGCCTCGACGTTGAGCAGGAATGATTTGGGCAATTGCAGTTCCTAATACGGTAGAGGCAACGCCCATCATGAAACCATGCATAAAACGTACAATGAGCAGTACGCCAATATCTAAATGGACAAAGTAAAACGCAGAGAAAATGAGAAAACCCACTAAGCCGACAATCAATGTGATTTTTTGACCAAATCGTTCTAAAAATTTCCCAACTAAGAAACGCCCAATCAATGTGCCAATGATAAATAGTCCAGAGATTAGGCCTGCTTGAGCAGTAGTCGCACCAAGCTCGGCCACGGAATATCCAACGATAACGATCACTAGCAGGTAGAAGGTCAGTACCAGCTGAAAATTAATCGAGCTAATTAGAATGAAGTTCCGCGTCCAGAGAGCAGATGGAGCATCTTGATTCGTTATCATGTGCTTTCTCCACGTTTATTCGTCTCAAGTTTCTGTAATATTTGCTCTAAAGTTTCAAAAGTTTGTTGTAAATCATTTATTTGGAAATTAGACAAAAGGTCTTGTTCAGCCACATCGATCATTTTTGAACAATCACTAAACACGCTATAGCCATGTGCTGTAAGCTGAAGTTTTTTTTCACGTTTATCCAACGATTTAACGGGTTCAATAATATTGAGTTGAAGAAGAACCTGAATTCTTTTTGCGATAGAAGGCTTTGATACTTTGAGTATTTTTGAAAGATCAATTGAAGTAATACATTGATGTTCATGGATCAGGTAGACTACTTGCCAAAGTGAATAATTTAATTGGTAAGTTTCTAAAACCTCATTGATCATTTCACTCATCAGTCGCGCACTGCGTAACAAGACCGTTCTAATTTTAGGAGAAATTGTCATAGTAGTTAACTAGGGTAACTAAATTAATGACAATTTACGCCGTTCATTATTCAGAATCAAGTGGCTAATCATTCACCATAAAAAAAGACCAATATAAAATTGGTCGTTAGTCTTTAAAAACAGTCGGTTGTATTGCGTTACTTTTTATTCTTCCGAAAATCACTAGGACGAATAGGGCGTGTTGTTCGCCAAAGTCCTTTCTTTTTCTTACGTGCATTGGCTTGTAATGCAAGCATGTGTTTACGATGTTTAGGGTCTTTAATATATTCTTCATAGACCCATGCTGCACCGCGCTTCACCATTTCTTCATTCATATTTTTACGGTAACGATGAATCACACCAACACAGCGACCATAACGATCAATATCGGTAATGGTGACGCGTACAATTTTTTTATACACCATTTTTTTGATTAAACGATGTGATTCAGCGCCGTAGCTTTGGGAAGACTCCGGTGCATCAACGTAGGCAAATCTCAGTTTGGTTTCAGAGCGTCTCAAATTAAGTCGGTAGCAGGTGAGGGTATCACCATCGCTAATTGCAGAAACACGACACCAGTAACTTTTACCCTTTTTATAAGGCTTAAAAAGCGCCGTTAAAAAAATGCGTACACGACGGAAAATGATCATTAACAATAGACATAAAACCATGCCTATAGCAATGAGCCAGCTTGCAGGAAGATCAGACAACATAGAAAAGTGGCTTTAAAGCCAAAACAGCAGAATATCGCTTTAATTCTACGGCTAAATCATAAAATCATACGACGAAATACTAGGCAAGTAGCGCCGTAATGCTTGAATAGTAAGCATTTGAATAATTTTTACATGGGCAGTTAAAATAGCCTAAGCAAATTTATATTGGTGTAAATAGCCTAAGCAAAAATATGAAGTATTTCTTTTTTTAAAAATTTATGACGCGTATTTTCATTTAACTTTGAATACCAAAAAAGACCTATATTCATTTGCGGCAGCGAAATAGGTAACTCCAAAATATGGATAGATTTTGGCACATCTAAATTTGACAGAATACTGTGTGGAATGGTCAGGAGTGAATCAGGCTGTAATGCCAAAATTTGTATCGCAGTTGAATAATGCTGACAGCGTAGACTGATATTTCTAGATAAATTCATCCGTTGTAAATAAACATCTTCGATCAGCGTGCCCGTTCTTCGCGAAGATACACCTAGATGCGGAGAGGAAAGATATTGATTTTGGTCAACATTACTTTGCTGTGTACAGAGTACAAACTGATCGTGGACTAGATTTCTAAACTCAATTTCATCGCCATAATTTTGTTCAATATCGATGACAAAATCAATCTGTTGAGATGCCAAGTTATCTTTGATTTTAAGTCGATCCAGTTTAATACTAATGAGTTGAATATTAAGTTCTAGTTTTTGAAAGTGTTGAATCAATTTAGGGAAGATCAGCGGTTCAATTTCATCATGTATCGCAATTTTAAGGTTTTGAATATGACTGGGATCAAATGCAAAATTTTGAACTGCAATGGATTGAATTGAAATTAATGCATTTTTAATAATTGGATAAATCTGCTCAGCAAATGGCGTCGGCAACATCTGATGACCATTGCGTATAAACAATTCATTATTCAGTTGTACTCTGAGCCGTTGTAAGGCATGACTTGCGGCAGATTGACTTAAATACAAACTTTGCGCTGATTTACTGATATTTTTCAGTTCAAAAATAGCGATAAAAAGAGGATATAGGTTGATATCAATTCGATTGAATATTGAAATATCTAAAGCAGATTGATTATGAATAGTATTCATATCTTATTATTCAGTTAAATCATTTCATTCATAATAGTTTTCAAGTTAATGTGTTGTAAAGCGAGAGCCATATAAATAATTCAAAGGATGAGAAATGTTTCAACTTTCCCCAAAAGCACAAGACTTTGTAAGCCGAACCAAAAACTTTATCGAGCAAGAAATTGAGCCAATCGAAACACAATTTTGGCAAGAGGTTCATGAACTGAATTTGGGTGGGGATTGGACAGCATGGCAATGGCCAGCTCAGTTAGAAATCTTAAAACAAAAAGCTAAAGCGCTAGGTCTTTGGAATATGTTTCTTCCTGACGAAACTTTGGGACAAGGTTTGTCCGTTCAAGAATATGCACATATTGCCGAACTCACGGGTCGAAGTTTATTGGCACCGACCATTTTTAACTGTAATGCGCCTGACAGTGGCAATATGGAACTGCTTTGGCGCTATGGGACAGAACAACAAAAACAAGATTGGCTCATACCATTATTGGACGGAAAAATTCGTTCTGTTTTTTGTATGACTGAACCTGATGTTGCTTCAAGTGATGCCACCAATATGCAAGCCACTGCGATCATTGAAGGTAATGACATTGTACTCAATGGACGAAAATGGTGGTCTTCGGGTTTAGGTGATCCAAATGCAAAAATTATTATTTTTATGGCGCATACCCCTGATGAAAATAAAGATCGCCATCATCAACATTCGATGGTGCTCGTTCCGATTGATACTCTAGGTGTGAAAATTGAGCGGATGTTGCCTGTTTTTGGTGATTATGATGCGCCACATGGTCACGGCGAGGTCAGCTTTGAGAACGTTCGAGTTCCACTATCGAGCTTTATTGGCGGAGCAGGTCAAGGTTTTGAAATTGCTCAAGGCCGTTTAGGTCCAGGGCGCATCCATCACTGTATGCGTTGTATTGGTGCTGCTGAAAAATCATTGGAGTTAATGATTGATCGTGGGATGAGTCGTACTGCTTTTGGTAAAGAAATTTTAAAACTAGGTGGTAACTTAGAACGTGTTGCTGAAGCACGTGTGGCTATCGATCAAGCTCGTCTCTTAACCTTGTATGCCGCATATAAAATGGATATTTTAGGAAATATGGCTGCACTTTCAGAGATTTCAGCAATTAAAGTGGTTGCACCTAGTGTTTTAGAAAAAGTGGTCGATATGGCGATACAAATTCACGGCGGTGCAGGTGTGTCAAGAGATACACCACTCACTGGATTTTTTGCACAAGCAAGAGCACTACGTTTAGCAGATGGCCCTGATGAAGTTCATAAAGGTATGATCGCCAAATTAGAACTTGCGAAAAGAGGCTATGCTTCTAAGCGTAAATCATAGATCTTTATACATTTTTTAATTAAGATGAATAGATTGTAATACTTTTTTAAGTATTTGATTGAAGATGAAATTAGGGAAGCATAATGTCAATAATCGATGTAGGTGGACAAGTTCGCGAGGGTGAAGAACTTGATATTCAAGCCGTTACAAAATGGCTCCTTGAAAATAGCGTTGATGTACAAGGTCCGGCTGAAGTCACTCAATACTCTGGTGGTGCTTCAAATTGGACTTACCGTTTAAAATATGACAATGCAGATTTAATTTTACGTCGTCCTCCTAAAGGGACAAAAGCTAAATCTGCACATGATATGGCACGTGAGTTTAAGGTTCAAAAAGCCTTGGTTCCATATTATCCAGTACTCCCTGAAATGTTAGCGCTGTGCCAGGATGAAAGTATTATTGGCAGTGACTTTTATGTGATGCGTCGCATTGAAGGAATTATTCCACGGGCAAAACTACCACCTGAATTGCAATTTGGTGAACTGGAAGTTCGTGAACTCTGTACCAATGTCATCGACAAATTGATTGAACTTCATCAAGTTCCTTACTTGGGTACAGACCTTGAGCAACTCGGTAAAGGCGAAGGTTACTGTCGTCGTCAAGTTGAGGGTTGGGACAGCCGTTTTGATAAAGCACATACGATTAATGTTCCTTCATTTAAATATGTTAGAAAATGGTTACAAGAACACATACCGGAAGACTCAAAAACCTGTGTGATCCACAACGATTGGCGTTTTGATAATGTTATTTTAGATCCAAAAAATCCAACCCAAGTGATTGGTGTATTGGATTGGGAAATGGCGACTATAGGTGACCCATTGATGGATTTGGGTTCAGCATTGGCGTATTGGGTGGAGGATACCGATAATCAAATATTTAAATCAACACGTCGTCAGCCTACACACCTTAAAGGGATGTTTAAGCGTAAAGAAGTGGTTGAGTATTATTTAAATAAAACAGGTTTAGAAACGTCGAATTGGACATTTTACGAAGTTTTCGGCGTCTTCCGTTTAGCTGTTATCGCTCAACAAATTTATTACCGTTACTATCATAAGCAAACAACCAATCCTGCATTTAAAGACTTTTGGATTGTGATTCACGCCTTACACATTCGTGCCCTTAAACTCATCGGGATTCAAAAAATTGAAGCCAATGATTTAGCACAAAAATACATTGCTAAATTTAAAGAGATGATGCCGAAATGACGACGATTTATTTTGTCCGTCACGGACAAGCCTCTTTTGGCGCAGAGAGCTATGACAAGTTATCACCTAACGGTGAATTACAGTCGGCATTGCTGGGGCGGTATTTTGAAAAAATATTGAAACAAGCACCGTATGTGGTGGCTGGATCTATGCAAAGGCATCAACAAACCGCTAATTTTACTTTAGCTGAATGTTTTCCTGAGGTTGATGTAGAAACCAATAACGAGTGGAACGAGTTTAATCATCAGCAAGTTTTTGAATTACATGATCCTCGGTTTAGTCAGCCTGAAACATTGAAAGCTGAAGTCGCAAATGCTGAAAGCCCACGTGCATATTTATCACAAATTTTTGAAGGTGCGATCCAGCGCTGGACAGGTGGTGATTTTCACCATGAGTATGATGAATCATGGCCGGATTTTCAAAATCGTGTGGAAACTGCATTAGAAAATTTGTGTAATCAACTGGCTGAATCGAAACCACGTTATGCAGTGGTGTTTACATCGGGTGGCGTGATTTCTGTGATTGCAGGAAAACTACTTGAAGTGAGTGTCAATAAAACATTTGCTTTAAACTGGGCGATTACCAATACAAGTTTAACGACTGTTCGCTTAGTGGGTAATCAGCCACAGCTTTTAAGTTTAAATGAGCATCATTTTATTAAAGCCGAACAACCCGAATTATTAACTTGGATCTAAGTTGATTTTTTGAAAAGGAAGTTTAAATTCTGACTTAAAAGTTGATAACTGTTCGTTTTTATAGGGAAAGCGAACAATTAAAATGATCAAATAATGCAATTAAAATGAAATAAAAAGGATTTAAAGATGGCAAAAACAATTTTAATTACAGGTGCAAGTTCAGGAATCGGCGCGGGCATGTCTCGTGAATTTGCCAAAAAAGGCTATAACCTTGCCATTTGCGCACGTCGTATGGAACGACTAGAAGAGCTAAAAAAAGAGTTAAGCGCTCAATATGGTATTCAAGTCAGTGCAAGAATATTAGATGTGACCGATTATGATCAAGTCTTTGAGGTGTTTAAAGCATTCAAAGCGGATTTTGGAACGATTGATCGCGTTATCGTTAATGCAGGTGTAGGGCAAGGTCGTCGTATTGGAAAAGGTAATTTTGAAATTAACCGTGCAACCGTCGAAACCAATTTCATTTCTGCACTTGCACAAGCAGAAGCAGCTGTAGAAATATTTAGAGCGCAAAACTCAGGTCATTTGGTGATGATTTCGTCTATGAGTGCGATGCGAGGTATGCCTAAACACTTAACTGCGTATGGAGCAAGTAAAGCAGGGGTCGCATTCTTAGCAGAGGGTATTCGTGCAGAGCTGATCGACACTCCGATTAAAGTCTCCACTATTTTCCCTGGTTATATTCGTACTGAAATTAATGAAGGTGCTGCAAAACTACCCTTTGAAGTGGATGAAAAAACTGGTTCTCGACTTTTAGCAGAAGAAATTGAAAAAGCACCGATCAAAGCATATGTTCCTAAGTGGCCTTGGCTACCACTCGGTTTTGCCATGAAAGTCTTGCCTTTAAAATGGGTGAATAAATTAGGTTAATCAGTATTCTAATTTTATTAGGATTATGCTGAGACTGTAAAATGAAACAGTGATCCATTGTTTAAATCTAGAGCCTAAAAGAGCGGCTTTAGATTTAACTTTGATTAACGATTAAGCTGATCGAAAAATTCATGCATTGAAAATATAAAAATCTGATATATTAGTAGTTTAGTAGAATAAAACTTCAGCATTAGGTTTTTCAGCATGAATCCAGAATTAATAGAATTGCTCACCCAGCAGTGGAAAGACATTTGTGCAAAATATTCTACTTCAGAGCTGAATGATACTTTCGAATTTGTCAAAGTCAACTCTTCTGATTTAGTGAGTGAGTTTTATACTCAGATGATGAAAGAGCAACATGCGCTTGAATTCTTATCAGTGGGGATTGTCCATTCAAAATTACAGCAAACGCTGGATCAATGGATTTTAGATAGTTTTGAAGTACCTCTCAAAGACACCTTTGAGCAAATGGTTAAAAAACACAATACTGTAGGTAATGTGCATGCACGTGTGGGAATTCCATCGTGGCTCATCATGCGTGGTATTCGTGAAATTATTAAAAAGATATTTCTACTCGTTGAAAATGAAAGTCATGAACGCGCTTATTTCATTTTGACGTATATGGTTCAGGTTTTAAGTTTTTCATCGGAAATTATGTGTCGTTCTTACGAGGCAAACCTCGAAGTGAAGAATGATATGAAGCATACCTATCGTTTATTCTCAGCGATGCAGGATGTTTCAACGCAAAAAGAAAAGCAACGTGGTTCTTTGTTGGATTGGGAAAATGAACTGATGTTCAAAGTATTCTCTCAAAATCCAGCCTTTAATCATTCTGCTTTATCTAAATCTGAATTTGGTTTGTGGTTTATTCATAAAGCAGCCTATGCATTTTCAAGCTCGAATCAAGTTGAAGTGATCATCAAATCTATTCACCATGTCGATGCTTTGAATGATCAAATTATGAAGAGTGCGGATACAGACCATTCTTTACAATTGATTCACCAACTTCGCGAAAAAAATCGTGAAATTTTGCATTTGATTGAGCAGTTATTCCAAGTGTCTGAATATATTGGTTCAGGCAATGATTCGCTGACGCAACTACTTAACCGTCGTTATTTGAATACGATTCTGGGTCGTGAAATCAATTTCTCTCGTAAAAATAATACCTCGCTGACTTTACTTGCTATCGATGCGGATTATTTTAAAAAGATTAATGATCAATACGGGCATAGTACTGGTGATTTAGCACTGCAATTTTTAGCAGAAGTTCTGTTAGATCTCGCACGTGGAAGTGATTATGCCTTCCGTGTCGGTGGAGAAGAGTTCTTATTGCTACAAGTAGACAATAGCCTTGAAAATGCCTTAGACGCCGCGGAGCAAATTCGAAAACGCGTACAAGGAACAACCATACATACCAATGATGGTCGAAGTTTCAACTTCACAGTTAGTATAGGTGTGGTGAAATACAATGGTCACCCAGATTATCAACGTTTCTTAGATGCTGCTGATGCCGCACTTTACCAAGCTAAAAATAGTGGTCGTAATACAGTGGTGGTTGGCGAAATCTAATCCTATCTATTGAAAGACTCAACCTGCTAATCGTTTTAAAATGAATAGCAGGTTTTTATATCTATTTATTCATCGTTGTGTTTATTGATGGTTTTGAGCAAAAAAGTGTAATAACGCATCTTGTAAAATCATCTGCCACACTGCATAAGAATGTCCACCGACATAGTTTTGATAATGAACCTGATGTCCCTGTTTCTTTAAATCATTCGCCACAATTTCTGAGGTTTCCAAAATGCTCAGATCATTGTTATTTTTTGAAGTCTCGTAAGTATTGGCAGAAATAAACCATTGTTGTTTAGATTGATTAGAACTTTCTCGAATGATTTTACTCATCGAATTTGGTAGATCTTGCGAGTCTTTCTGCCACCAAAATGAACCTGATAGCGGTACAACGTGACTGATTTGTTGTGGAAACTGCATTGCCATATAGGCTGAACTTAGACCTCCTAAGCTTGAACCTAAAATGACCGTTTTAGAGCGATCACGATTTGGCAATTTTTGATCAATAAATGGCATAAGTTCATCGATGAAAAATTGAGTATAAGCTTTATTCGGTGTCAACTCTTGAGGTCGAAGCGTATCTGATGGATGTGAAACAAAAACAGCTTGAATCGGTGGTAGCTGACCTGATTCCACTAAAATGTCTAAAGCTTTGGGAACATTGAGTAATTCAGAATATTGTTTCCCATCAAAAAATATAGCCGTGATATATGAATCATTTGGATTCTTCTTTTTCGATTGATAGGTTTGAATAATTCGTTCATTGCCCATTATTTTACTTTTTAAAATAAAGTGTTTCAGCTTTGGATTTGGGTGATTTGGATATAGTGATGGATCAATAAATTGAGGCGATTGACTTAAAGAGACAATATTTTCACTTCTTAATTTTATTTTTTGTGATAATTCATCGAGCTTTTTTTGAGTAGCATCATTTGAGATGGTTTTACTTTGAGGTTGAAACCATGCATTTGTATTCAATGGATCGATTTTTTGCACTTGAAGACTTGCACGGCGCTGTACCCGTGATTCTTTTAAATTAGAATTTAATTGAGGGCAGTAGTGAGATAAATAGCCATCTAAATTGGGTAAGTCCACAGCATAACTATAACTTCCAATAAATCGGTTATCGACTAAGCTTTCTTTAAACCAAATATCGGTATCGGGTAGCCTTGTGAGCCATTCATGATCATTACTCGGACCACCAATTAAGCGGACATTGTGTTCAGCACCGCGCCATAGAAAAATCATTCTACTGTTATGCTGATCTATTGGCTCAATTAAAGGCGTTCCAATACCTTTAACGTGATCCCAAAACTGGTTTAAATACTTTTTTCGTTCCTGTGGTGATTGAGCGATTTTATTTTGAATGGCTTTAAGTTGTTCACTCTGAGGCAATATCGCCTCACACGGCTGAGCATATTGATTCATCTTTATTTGATTTGAATGTTCTAGTTGAATATTTTCGAATATAGTTTTTTCATTAGCGAATACAGCAGATTGAATTGAGATTAAACTCATACAAAGAGCTGTGACATAGACAGATTTCAAAACAAGTCCAGAAAAATAAACGATAATCATTATCATAAATGAATTTAGGATAGATTTCTGCTCATTATACAAAATCATCTATGCAGTCTTGAAACTTAGATCATTTGATTCAAAATCGCTATGTGATTTAAAAGATACTGATTTACAATCAATATCAATTTGTCAGGCTGATCAAACTGTTTATGCGACTAAAACTAGCGACTTTTGCACTTTTACCGGCACTGGTCATTCAAGGTTATAAAGTAAAGAAAAATATTATTCGTTTGCCCGAGCCTGAGGGTGAGCGCGAGGGTCTGATTGGCTCAGGTAAAGCGCTATCTATATTAATCGTCGGAGACTCAGCCGCTGCGGGCGTTGGGGTCAATCACCAAAATGATGCGCTCACGGGTTCAATCCTAAATGAACTCAATCCTGATTTTGAGATCACGTGGCAACTGGAAGCAACAACAGGGCATACTACGGATCAAGTCATTCAAACGATTGATACTTTAAAGGATCGTCATTTTGATGTTGTATTGAGCTCAGTTGGCGTCAATGATGTAACAAAATTGAACAGTGCAAATCAATGGATCAAAAAACAGCACGCTTTATATTCATTAATAGAAGAAAAATTTTCACCGCAGTTGATTATCGCAACAGGTGTACCTCCTATGGATATGTTTCCTGCTTTACCAAATCCTTTGGGCTGGTTATTTGGACAATATGCACAAGCAATGAATCAAAAATTGGCGATCTTGGTCAATCAACACCCAAAAATGGATTGGATTGAATATGACATTCAACAATACCGTGATTTAAAATTGGATATGGCTGCAGATGGTTTTCATCCAAGTAAAGACGTTTATCAATTATGGGCAAAACAGGTTGCCGATAAAGTTCGATTATATTTTCAAGATTGAAATCAAAATGAAATACCAAATTATTTTATACAAATGATCGTAGTGAGCGTTATGGAAAATAAGTGATTGGTTTAATCCAAATACACGAATATTTTAAAAAGAGAATTACATAGGTTGAACAACACTGATGATTGAAACACATCCTTTAGCACCATTTTTACCTAAAAATGGCAAATTATTGATGTTAGGAAGTTTTCCACCACCACAGACACGCTGGAAAATGGATTTCTATTATCCGAATTATCAAAATGATATGTGGCGAATTTTTGGTTTATGTTTTTTTAAAGATAAAGATTATTTTTTAGATTTGTCGAATAAAAGTTTTCATTTAGACAAAATTATAAGTTTTTTAAATGAGGCAGGAATCGGTATTTATGACACGGCTTATCAAGTGACACGTTTAACAGGTAATGCTTCAGACAAATTTTTAAAAATCGAGAAAGCCACAGATATATTGATGTTACTTACTAAAATGCCCGAGTGCCGCAACATCGTGACAACAGGCGATAAAGCGACAGATACATTGATGCTTTCTATGCCAAACGATGCGATAAAACCGACCATTGGTGAATCTTCAACAGTAAATTTTGCACATCGAGAGCTGAATTTATATCGTATGCCATCTTCATCACGTGCTTATCCTTTGCCATTGGATAAAAAAGCAGATGCTTATATGACATTATTTAAGAAAGTTTCACTGCTTTAATCAGAACTTTAATCAGAAAAGCCAACATAGTCCCAAAGGTTTAGACGTAATTTAATCTCACGGCGAATATTAGGTAGCAAAGGTAACAATGTACCTTCAATCCATAAGCTTAAAGCATGGGTAGAAATAGGCTCTTTTTGATCATCGATGATTTTCGCACCTTTGATACATAATAAAGTCTGTTGATTGACTTCAGTTTCAATGCCTTTGAACAAAACTTGTAAATCATGTCCAGAATCAAAAATCGTCCATTCCAATTCAATTTGAACATTTTGATTAGATTGAATAATCGCTTGACCTTCAACACTGTCATTCTCATGAATACAGTCATGGTCTACTCGAATTTTAGTTAAAAACCATTCTTGCTGAGAGAGCTCAGTCAAATTTAGGGAAGGAATCAGTAAGTCATTCAAGTTAAACTGACGACTTAAGTCAAAAAATTGCATTTAAAATCACAGTGGGAGTAAATGGAAGCAAACATGCTTAAAACGGCATATTAAGATAATTTCCATTGTGAGTGAAATACCGTAACGGAATGAGCTAAGACGAAAATTATATCAAGAGACAACTTATAAGTATGATTCATAAACTTTCAATAATTTGAATTTGCCTTTTATTTAATAAGGTGTATTGAATGTCATTACATCATCCATTCAATAGGAAGATAAGACACGGTATACATAATGAATCGTTGAAACTTTGTCGTTTCGGGATCGACCGTATATTCTTTGATAGAACCATCTTTTTTGTGATCTAACCAAATAATTTCATTTTTTTCATTCAGCTTTAACTGATATGCCATTTGCGGCAGGTATTGATCTAAAGAATCAGAAATTTCATTTTGCAAAGCATCAGATTCAACCACCAGACCTACTTCGGTATTGAGATGTGCTGAACGTGGATCAAAATTAAATGATCCAATAAACACCATCCCATCAATATCAAAGTATTTTGCATGTAAACGTGAAGTATTTTTACCTTTAGCAGGAATCACATTTCCTGTCATAACTTCATACCAAGTTCTACGGTCACGTTCTATATAAGGTTTAAACTCATACAGTTGTACGCCATTCTCTAAGAGTGGTTTTCGATATTTTTGATAGAAAGCATGAACTAATGGAACGTCATTGGCTAAAAATGAATTGGTGAGCACTCGAACTTTAATATCTTGTTGAGCGAGTCCGACCAAATAATCCTCCCCAGCCTGAGTTGGCACAAAATAGGCTGAAACAAATTCCATATGGTTTTTAGGTCGCCCCATAATATTCATGATTTGATTAAATAAAAGTTCATGATCTTCTACTGTTCTGCGAACTTTGTCAGGAGAGTCCGCAATAAAATGGGCTTTTGCCCATTTCACAGGACGGTTCTTTAAATTTTCCCTAATTTGATCCTGTGCTTGAATAATTCGAGATTCACTGTCTATTTTTTGAAAATCTGTTGATTCTGCATATTTCTTTCTAATTCTTTTAAGTTGATCATCGGGTTGAGCTTTGACCAAATCTTGAATTGAATAGCTCAGGTCATCATTCCAATATTGTAAAAATGAAGTATTTGCATCATGTACCGTTTCACCGCCAAAGAAAATATCCATGTCAGCAAACTGAAAATCATGGCTTGCATCAAAATATTCACTACTAATATTACGACCACCAGTTACTGCGACAGTTCCATCCGCAACGATGAGTTTATTGTGCATACGATGATTAATATGATTGAATCTAAAAATGTAATCAATCACGCGAAAATTACGATATTTATAGGGATTAAATAGTTTAATTTGAAAATTAGGATGTTGCGCAAGCTGAATCAGTGTTTCATCCAACTTCGTTCCGTTCTGATCATCAATCAACAGTCTAATTTTGACTCCACGATCTGCAGCTTTCAGCAACTCAGACAGCAGATGTTGACCGATAGCATCATCTTCCCAAATGTAATATTGCAAATCTAAATGATGTTTTGCTTCATTAATCAGGTAAAGGCGTGTCGCCATACTCATAAAAGGGTCTTGTAAAGGCAGATAAGCCGTAAGTCCAGCATCAACTTTCTTTTGCGACTCTTCGCTATTGTTAATCCAACTACCAATTCGTGCTTCAAATGGATTTTCATCTACGCTTGTATTCATAGGTAAAGAACATCCAGATAAATTAACGACAACGGCACTGATCAATAAAATAGAGAATCGTTTCTTGAATAGCGTTATTTTCATAAATTTTTAATGCTTTGATCGGACATTTTATTGTCATCCTTTATATTGAATCTTCTTATAAAAAGCGGTTACTGTAAAGCATCTGTTTAAGACCCTATTTTAAAGGAAGATCTTTATATGAAATCACGTGCAGCTGTCGCATTTGGTCCGGGCCAACCCTTACAAATTGTTGAATTAGATGTAGCGCCACCTAAGGCAGGTGAAGTTCTAGTTAAGATCACACATACAGGTGTTTGCCATACAGATGCATTTACACTTTCAGGTGATGATCCTGAAGGCGTATTCCCAGCAGTATTGGGTCATGAAGGTGCAGGTATCGTAGTTGAAGTTGGCGAAGGTGTAACTAGTGTCGTTCCAGGTGATCACGTTATTCCACTTTATACAGCTGAGTGTGGTGAATGCTTATTCTGTAAATCTGGAAAAACTAACCTCTGTGTTTCAGTTCGTGCAACACAAGGTAAAGGCTTAATGCCTGATGGTACAACACGTTTCTCTTATAATGGCAAGCCTGTGTACCACTATATGGGGTGTTCAACGTTTAGTGAATACACTGTCGTTGCTGAAGTATCATTGGCTAAAGTAAACCCTGAAGCGAATCCTGAGCATGTTTGCTTATTGGGTTGTGGCGTGACCACAGGACTTGGCGCAGTTAAAAATACAGCTAAAGTGCAAGAGGGCGATACGGTTGCTGTCTTTGGTTTAGGTGGTATTGGTTTAGCGGTGGTGCAAGGTGCTCGTAAAGCTAAAGCAAGCCGTATTATTGCTGTCGATACAAATCCAGATAAATTCAAGTTGGCTGAACTGTTTGGTGCAACTGAGTTTTTAAATCCAAAAGATTATGATCGTCCAATCCAAGAAGTGATTGTTGAAAAAACAGGATGGGGCGTAGATCATTCATTTGAATGTATTGGTAATACCAATGTGATGCGTTCAGCACTGGAATGTGCCCATCGCGGTTGGGGACAATCGATCATTATTGGTGTGGCGGGTGCAGGACAAGAAATTTCAACGCGTCCATTCCAATTGGTGACAGGTCGTAGCTGGAAAGGCACTGCTTTTGGTGGTGTCAAAGGTCGCACTGAGCTTCCAGGTATGGTTGAAGAATCAATGAAAGGTGACATTCAACTTGAACCATTTGTGACGCATACCATGGGCTTAGATAAAATCAATGAAGCTTTTGATTTGATGCATGAAGGTAAATCCATTCGTTCTGTGATTCATTTCCAAGAATAATTCTTGTTAAAGCATAATTTTCAAAATAAGCGCTGCTGATATTCAGATAAAAAAGCCCAAATTTATTTGGGCTTTTTTATATCTATGTTATTTCTATATTCTTAATACCTATCAGGGTATTAAGAATAATTTTCAAGCAGTCGCTTTTAATACTTCAGCAAATGCTTTTGCAACAACATCAATGTTATTTAGGTTTAGACCCGCAGCACACATACGACCACTACGTACTAAATAGATACCATATTTATCTTTTAAGATATCAACTTGCTCAGCGGTTAAGCCTGTATAGCTAAACATCCCTTGTTGTTTGACTAAGTAGCTGAAATCACGATCTGGAAGCTCAGCATTTAACTTTTGTTGAAGCAATTGACGCATTTGAATAATACGCTCGCGCATTTCTTTCAACTCAGCTTCCCACTCAGCAGTCAACGCTGCATCGTTCAAAACATTATTCACCAATAATGCCCCCGTTGTTGCTGGGCTAGAATAAATACGGCGTACCGTCGCCTTCAACTGACCCAATACTTTTTGAGCAGTTTCTTTATCATCACAAACGAAAGTTAAACCACCAACACGTTCGCCATATAAAGAAAAGATTTTAGAGAATGAGTTACTTACGATAAAGTTCATTCCAGACTTATCTAAAGCACGAATTAGGTAAGCATCTTCCTCAAGACCTTGACCAAAACCTTGATAAGCAATATCTAGGAAAGGAAGTAAATCTTGTTTTTTCAATACTTCAATCACTTGATCCCATTCGGCAGGTGTTAAATCTGCACCTGTTGGGTTATGACAGCAAGGATGAAGGAGTACAACACTTTTTGCAGGTAAAGTTGATAATGTTTCAAGCATTGCAGGAACATTGACACCATTGGTCTCAGCGTCGTAGTAAGGGTAGAAGTGAGAAGCTACACCTGCACCATTGAAAATCGCAATGTGATTATCCCAAGTCGGCTGGCTTACCCAGATATCAGATTCTGGGAAATATTTTTTAATAAAGTCACCACCGACTTTAAGCGCACCAGAACCACCTAAAGTTTGAATCGTTACAGCACGACCATCTTTACGTGCTTGGCTGTCTTTGCCCAATACCAATGCTTGAGTCGCATCGTTATAAGACTTTAAACCATCCATAGGAAGATAAAGTTTTACTTTTTCATTGGTTGGTTCAATATTTTTGTAGGCTTTTTTTACAGCTTCTAATTGAGGAACAATACTTTCTTCGTTGTAGTAAAGACCAATACTTAAATTAACCTTTTCAGTGCGTTCATCCTTACCAAACTCTTCCATAAGAGATAAGATCGGGTCACCAGCATAAGGATCTACATGTTGAAACATGGACTTTTTCCTAAAATTAACAAAGAAATGAATATTTAGATAATATATATAATTTAAAGTTTCTCTCAACTATTAAAAACAAGACTATTTCTTATAAGTCTTGAAACTTTTCATTATAAAGACCAATAACGAATTGACTTATTTAAGATGTAAGTTATCAAATTTCATCCGTTCACTGTTTTAATGAATGCTATATTTAACAATATTTTTACGCTATTCAACTTCGAACTCAAACCTGATAAGGAAACCTTATGCTTCTTAACTACCAGTACCAACAGGCTAAAAGTGAAACTCATCAAGGAACGCTTGTTTTCATTCACGGGTTGTTTGGAAGTTTAAGTAATTTAGGCATGTTGGTTCGAGCATTTGAAAATGATTACGCGATTGTCCAGTTAGATTTGAGAAATCATGGTGAATCTGGACATGATGATCAAATCGATTATTTGGTCATGGCACAAGATGTTCTTGAAACGTTAGCGCATTTAAATATTCAGCAGTTTTCAGTGATTGGACATTCTATGGGTGGAAAAGTAGCCATGAAATTAACTGAAATTGCCGGAGAGCGATTAGAACGTATGGCTATATTAGATATCGCACCATTTGCCTATCAACAACGACATCATGATCAAATATTTGAAGCACTTATTGCAGTTGAACAAGCTCAAGTATCAACACGTAAAGAAGCCACTGAAATTATGCAAAGCTATATTCAAGAAATGGGTGTCATCCAGTTTTTATTAAAATCGTTCCAACAAGGACAGTGGAAATTTAACGTAAAAGCATTACTGGCTCATTATGAAAATATCATTTCGTGGCAAGAAATAGAGCCTTGGATGAAACCAACCTTATTTTTAAAAGGTGAGCATTCAGACTATATTTCGCAAGATGCCCATTTTGAATCTATTCAAGATCAATTTCCATTTTCTCAGCTGAGTATTATTAAAAATGCAGGGCATTGGTTACATGCTGAACAAACGATTGAAGTAACTGATCAAATTAAAAGATTTTTCCAATAGATTATATTTAAAAATATTTATTTATAAATGAACATGATATTTAGACCAAGCTTATTTTTAGATAAATATTTTTTATTTAAACTTAGAAATATTTTAATATTAATTAAAAATTAAAACCCTTAAGCGCTTAAACATAAATTCATTGTAATGAATAACTTATAAAAAAATATTCAGCCTACTTATTACCCATTTCTGAAATATTGATGTATTATCATGCAAATGGGGATGCATTTAATTTAGATAAATAAGTGCTACAATAATCATTATATTGACTTAAGTGTGAGTGCTATCACAATATATAATTAAAACTGTACAGATTTGAATATAGAACAAACCTTAAAAGTAGAAACTTAATGGTTAAAATATATACAAATTTATTTTACGCAGTTATATTGAGTGTAGCCAACAAAATTTTAAACAGGTTGTTTTATGAGTATTCTTGATTTACAAAATGATTCTATGATGAATCAGGCTGAAGGATCTAAAAATAAACAAACACCTACTAAAGCTCAATTAAGCGATGACTTTAAGCGCGCACTCGATCAAATTCCACAAATGGTTTGGCTAACCAAAGCTGGTATCGGATACGCAAATTCAATACTTAAAAACTATATTGGTTCAGAAAGTCAGGATTTACATCATCGAGATTGGATCAGATACCTTCATCCTGAAGATGCAGAGCATTTCTATAATATTTGGATGCATGCTCAAAAATCAGGTCAATCTTTTGAAAAAGAATGTCGTATTAAAGGAACCAATGGCGAATATTTTTGGTTCTTGGTCAATGCGAAAAGTAATTCAAACTCAGGGCAATTCTACGATTGGACCGTCAGCTTTACCAATATTCATGAACGTGCAGTGCAATTGAGAGAAACAGCAGATATGCTGCGCGCAAATACTGACATGCTCGATGTGAGTGTTGATTGTATTAAGATTATTACGCCGACTGGTCAAGTCTCTCACATGAATAAATCGGGTTGTCGAGCGCTATTAGGTAAAGAGCGTGTTCGTAAATTCGGTATGGAATGGCTTGGCTTGTTACCTCCAGAAGTGAGAGATCAAGGCAGTAAAGCGATTAAAATTGCTGCTAAAGGTCAAAATTCACGTTTTGCTGGAAAAAGTGTGTCAGGGAATATCACCATGTATTGGGATAATATCCTCACACCTGTAATAAACGAAAGTGGTGAAACCAGCAGTATTCTATGTGTATCTCGCGACATTACCTTGCAGCGTGTGGCTGAAAATAAATTAAAAATCTCAAGTGAATATGATGAGTTAACGGGGCTGATGAACCGTCGAAGTTTTAAAGCCAAGTTAAAACAGTCTATAGCTCATGCCAAAAGAACCAAAACAAAAGTGGGCATGATGTTCATTGATTTGGATCACTTTAAAAATATTAATGACACCTTAGGGCATTCAGCTGGCGATCATTTACTCCGTGTTCTTTCTAAACGTTTTTCTAAATGCTTAGATGAAAATGCCTACGTATCGCGTTTAGGTGGCGATGAATTTGCCGTTATTGTTACCAATCTTAAAAATATTGAACATCTGGAACAGGTGTCTAAGCAGTTATTGAAAAGAAACGAATCACCAGTGACTTTTGCAGGCAAGTTAATTAATGGCGGTATGAGTATCGGTGGTGCGATTTTCCCTCAAGATGCAACAGATGGCATTGAGTTGATGAAATGTGCCGATACTGCGCTAAATGATCTCAAAGAACGTGGTCGTGGTGGTTTTAGACTATATAACACTGAAATGATGGAAGTTGCGGAGCAAAAAACGCAGCAATTAGAGACTGCACGCTACATTATTCGTGAGCAATTGATCGAACCTTTTTATCAGCCTAAAGTGCGCTTAGATAATCGTGAAATTATTGGTTTTGAAGCGCTACTTCGCTGGAAAGACAGTGAAGCTAAGGTTTATTTCCCAGCAACCATTGTCGAAGCATTCAATGATTATGAGTTAGCCACAAAAATCAGTTTGATTATGCATGAACGTATCTTTACGGATATGTCGAATTGGATGAATCAAGATTTAAGAGTTGTGCCGATTTCGATTAATGCTTCTCCTGTGGAATTCATGCGTGATAATTATGCTGAATTACTGATCAAACGTTTAGAGCAATATCAAATTCCGCCTCAACTGATTGAAATCGAAATCACAGAGCATATTTTGTCTGAACGTGGTTCTGAGTTCGTGATTCGTGCGCTGAAGAAATTGAAAGAATATGGCATTCGTATTTCTTTAGATGACTTTGGAACAGGGCATTCTTCAATGACACATCTACGTGATTATCCTGTGGATTGTCTTAAAATTGACTATGCATTTGTTAATCGAATGAACGAAGAAAAATCAATCAGCTCAATTGTAGAGGGGATTGCAAAGTTAGGTCCAATCCTCAGTCTTGATGTCATTGCTGAAGGTATTGAAACAGTGGAACAGCTAGATAGTCTCCAATTAGTGGGCTGTCAGTTTGGGCAAGGATTTTTATTTAGTCGCGCAATATGTGCCAGCGAAGCCAAGTCGATGTTGATGAATAAAATTATTGAATAACATTTTAGAATTTCAGTTTTTGGCAACCCTCATCAGGTTGCCTTTTTTTATTTTATTTCAGAAGTTTATAATTAATTCTAAGATACAAAAAGTACTAAAATTAATCCTCATTTTTTAAAAGAAAGCTCTTGTAAAGCAGATTAAATATGCGTATTGTGGACTCAAGATTAATTTTTACTATGTTCTAAAGACATGCAAAACGAACTTTTGACAAATAACGCTTATTATTATTTTTGGCAATTTAAGAACTAGTTGCCTAGACGCGTTCGGGCAACTTAAAGGTTGCCCATCAAAGTTTATACCTGATCGGCAACCCCGCTCAGGTTTTTTTATGCACGTTTTTTAGACTTTTGGAGTATGACATGAACAACTTTAACACTTTTTATTTTAGCAATTCTTATTGGTACTGTTTTAGCAAATCAGTAACTCAAATTAACCCATCCAATAGAACACATACGCTCAGATAAAAGATCGGACTGTCAGAAGCAGTCCAAAGGAACAGTTATGAATGCTTTAAATACTTGTTTAGAAACATTACATTCGAATAAATCTCAAGATCAAGAAAAACAACTGATATTGCCTATACATTTGAAGGCACAATTCCCTTTGAGTATTCAATTAAAAGAACAAATCCAAAATCATCGCCAAGCGATTGAAAATATTCTCAATGGTACTGATGAGAGACTGATGATCATCACAGGACCATGCTCGATTCATGATCCTAAAGCTGTCCTCGAATATGCTGAAAAATTAATAGAATTACAAAAAAATGTTGCCGATAAAATTTTATTTGTTATGCGTGCATATATTGAAAAACCACGTACCACAGTTGGCTGGAAAGGTTTCCTTTATGACCCAAATCTAGATGGATCAGCAGATATGCAACTGGGTCTAGAACGTTCGCGTCAGCTTTATTTAGATATTATCGAATTAGGGCTACCTATTTCATCTGAAATATTAAGCCCAATGGCAACAGCGTATTTTGATGATTTATTGGCTTGGGGTGCAGTGGGTGCACGTACCAGTGAATCGCAAATTCATCGTGAAATTTCAAGCCAAATGCCGTACAGCATTGGTTTCAAAAATGGAACGGATGGCTCGATTCAGATTGCTTTGGATGCGATTCAATCATCGAGTCATTCGCATCACTTCTTGGGAATGAGTCAATCGGGTTTACCTGCAATACTGCAATCTGAAGGTAACCCAAATGCGCATTTAATTTTGCGTGGTTCAAATTCGGGAACCAATTATCAATTGAATGAAATTGAAAAAATCCGTGACAGAAATCAAGGACATTTGCCACCTTTGGTGATTGATTGTAGTCATGGCAATAGCGCGAAAAATCCATTGAATCAACCCGAAGTTTTGAAGCAAATTATTGTAGAAAAAGCTGAAAGCAATGTGTGTGGTGTGATGCTTGAAAGCTTCTTAGTCGATGGTAATCAAAAAATTAGCCATGACATGATTTATGGACAATCTGTAACTGATGGTTGTTTAGGTTGGGATAAAACTGAAAAACTTTATTTAGAGGTTGCCGAACAATTAAGAGCTACAGCTTTGAAACAGAGTGCATAGTTTTTCAGTTATATAATATGTGTTATGAAAGCCCCAGCCATGGGGCTTTACTTTATAATGCTTCAATCAATGATGATTTATGGTTATTGATCTAATTGTTCAAATTTGATTCTTAAATAATTTGAACACGTAGACATTTTAAATAGAATTAACTAAGGCGATCTAGTTTTAATATTTGAGCCTTTTATTAAAAATGTGCATTATTACAAACATAAATAAGTGCTTGATCATTAAAAATTTTAAGACAATTTAGAATGGATTTTGCACGCTTAAAAGTAAGTTACTAAAGTTCGATGGGGTGATCAATGTATTCTACTGAGTTAATCAATGAAGCGCGTAGTTTCATGTTCCGCTTGCTCAAAAATGTGTTTGACAATGGCGGTTCAGATTTATTCATATCAGCAGATTTTCCTCCGAGTATGAAACATCAAGGCTTAATGAAGCCGCTCAGTTCACAAGAACTTTCTGCAGATAAAACCAAACTATTTGCACACAGTATAATGAATGATAAACAACGTGAAGAATTTGAACGTGAATTAGAATGTAACTTTGCGATCAGTATTCCAGATGTCTCTCGTTTTCGTGTCAATATCTTTCAACAACAAATGAATGTGGGGATGGTGATTCGTACCATTACTTCAGAGATTCCAAATTTTACCAAGCTTAAACTTCCTCCATCGTTAAAAGACGTAATTATGGAAAAGCGTGGCTTAATTTTGGTAGTTGGTGGAACAGGCTCTGGTAAATCAACTTCATTGGCTGCGATGATTGATCACCGTAATGAAAATTCAGCAGGACACATCATTACAGTTGAAGATCCTGTTGAATATGTACATAAACACAAAAAATCAATGATCACACACCGTGAAGTGGGCGTGGACTGTCACTCATGGCATAACGCACTCAAAAATACATTACGTCAGGCACCTGATGTGATTTTGATTGGTGAGATCCGTGATACTGAAACGATGGAACATGCGATTGCATTTGCCGAAACAGGACATCTATGCCTAGGTACACTGCATGCGAACAATGCCAACCAAACTCTTGATCGTATTATCAACTTCTTCCCAGAGGAACGTCGTAATCAGTTATTGATGGATTTATCCTCTAACATGAAAGCGATCATTTCTCAGCGTCTTATTCGAACTGAGGATGGCAAAGGTCGTCGTGCGGCTGTTGAAATCATGCTCAATACACCTTTGGTTTCAGATGTGATTCTCAAAGGTAATTTCCATGAGCTTAAAGAGATCATGACGAAATCACGTGAGTTAGGCATGCAAACCTTTGATCAGGCATTGTTTGATTTATACGATGATGGTTCAATTAGTTATGATGAGGCAATTCGAAATGCCGACTCAATGAATGAAATTCGTTTAAAAATAAAACTGAACAGTAAGCGTAAAGTTGAAGGTGCGGATCGTGCAACCAGTTCGTTTAAAATGTTTGATGATGGCGTAGGGCAGGAATAAACGACCATATTTAATCGTCTAAAATAAAAAATCAGCCAATTGGCTGATTTTTTATGCTCATTTATTGACACTTAAATTTACAGACCAGCTTCGTATTGTTCACTCGACAATAATTCTTCTACATCAGCAATGTCATTTGGTTTGATTTTATAAATCCAGCCTTTGCCATACGGATCATCATTGACGAAATCAGGATCTTCTTCAAGTGCTTCGTTAATTTCCACCACAATACCTGAAATAGGCGCATGAATATCAGAAGCAGTTTTGACAGATTCAACCACACCAGTTTGTTGACCTGCAGTAATCTCAGTACCGACTTCTGGCGCTTCAACATAAACTAAGTCGCCTAAAGCATCTTGTGCATGATCAGAAATACCTGTAACGACAAGTTCACCTTCGATCTTAACCCATTCATGTGTACTTGCGTATTTCAACTCAGAAGGATGATTCATAATGATTCCTTAGCTCTAACAGAATGAACAAAACAAAATTTTTTCAGTGTTATACATGGTTTTGAACCAAAGCGAAAGTTCAAAAAAATCTATAGATATGGATCTTTACGCCAACTGCTTGGGCTTCGACCACTCCAACGTTTAAATGCACGGCTAAAGTTGGCTACATCTGAGTAACCGAGTTCATCAGCAATCTGTTCGAGCGTATAATCTGTCCGTGATAATAGGGACGTTGCATGACGATAGCGAACTTCATCGACAATGGTTGAAAAAGATGTACCTTCCGCAGCCAATTGTCTTTTTAAAGTTCGATCAGACATGTGTAAGCGATCTGCAACATTTTCAATGCTTAAATAATGCTGTTCTGAATGGGTGAGAATGTCACGAACACGCATTGAAATACGACGTCTTTCTCCCAGTTCTGAGAGTTCAGCTTCACACTGATTAATCGCAATTTGGCTTGAAATTGGATCAGCATTGACCATTTTCAAACCTAGATATTTTTTATCAAAACTGGCAACAAAATGAGTTTGATCAAAATGCACAACTTGCTGTGGCGCCATACGTGAAATATAGCGATCAAATCCTTCTGGTTTAGGGAAGTCAAAATTGATTTCGCCATGTAGATCATCAATCCCTGTTAATGCTTTTGCCATAGTGATCACGCCAAAAGTTAATGACATGACAATTTCAGTTCTTAAGGGTTCAAGATCAATATCACATTGCAGCTGTAAAGACACTTGTTCGGTAAATGTTGAAAAATGAAACTGTAAAAAGGGCATGCGTAACTGAATAAAACGGTTGGCAAGGATTAATGCATCCATGATTTCATTGGATGTCATAATGGCATAACCAATAAAACCATGAATAGAAATACGCATTTGATTACCTAGATGATAACCGAGCGAACTTTCTCCCGTCATTTTACGTGCAAGAATGATCATTTCATTTGCGATAGGCAAAGGAATGCGAAACTCAGGATCAGCAAGTTGTTCAGGCGTATAATGGAATGGTGCAAACAGAGATTCTGCACTGTATCCCCAACGAGAAACGACATCGAGCAATAAAAGCCCGTACACACCTGGAATGCCTAAATCTTGGCGAACTGAGACTGTTTTCATTTGCGATCCATAGCTTGTCACAATTATTTTAATATTTATTTCTACAATTTATATTGTCATAAATTCAGATGAAAAATCGATAAAATTGTTGGACAAAGCTTTAGCTTTGTCCTGAAGCCGCTTCACGGCTGAATACAATAATTTTTGTGGTAGAAATCAGTAGTACTTCACCATGTTGATTTCGAGTCTGGTTGACATAAGACACAATAGCACGATCTGTTTTCGTCTTAGAGGGCGTAATAGAAACAATTTCAACTTCTACATGTAGAAGATCACCGGCACGTGCAGGGCGTGGCCATCTCAAACTCGATTCAGATCCAATTAATCCATATGCGACTGGAAAACATTCCGTCCATAAACGCATGGTCACAGCTGAAGTATGCCAACCACTGGCTGCAATACCTTTGAAAATAGGATGTTCTGTGGCTTTTTCTTCGTCTAAATGAAAAACTTGAGGGTCATACTGACTGGCGAATTTTTTAATTTCATCTAAAGTCATTTCATATTCACGACTTTTAAAGCGATCGCCAATTTTTATATCTTCCAGATACAGCATTTAATCTTCTTCCTTTGCTAGGACTGTTTGTTCTACTAAAAAACCACCCGTTTGACGTTGCCATAACTGGGCGTAAATTCCATTTTGGGCAATTAACTCTTCATGAGTGCCTTGTTCTACGATAGACCCTTGATCTAAAACAATTAATCTATCCATTTGAGCAATTGTAGATAAACGATGAGCAATTGCAATCACTGTTTTACCTTGCATTAAATCATCTAAACTCGATTGAATCGCAGCTTCAACCTCGGAGTCTAGTGCACTGGTGGCTTCATCTAATACCAAAATTGGGGCATCTTTTAAGAAGACACGTGCAATGGCGATCCTTTGACGTTGACCACCTGACAATTTAACGCCACGCTCTCCAACGTATGCATCGTATCCAGTTTGACCACGTAAATCAGTGAGTTGAGGAATAAACTCTTCAGCTTTGGCTTTACGTACAGCTTCAAACATTTCTTCATCAGTTGCATCAGGGCGACCATATTTAATGTTTTCAGCCACGGTTCGATGCAATAAAGACGTGTCTTGAGTGACCAGTGCAATATTTTTTCTTAAGCTATCTTGAGTCACATCTTGAATATTTTGACCATCAATAGAAATGCGACCTTGGTTTAATCGATAGAAGTTAAGAAGTAATTGAATTAAAGTCGATTTTCCTGCACCAGAACGTCCGACAATACCAATTTTTTCACCTGGCTTAATATCGAGATTCAGTTGATCAATCACTTTTTTATCATTATAGGCAAAGGTCACTTGATCAAATGAAATTCCACCTTGATCAATATTTAACGGTAGGGCATTCGGTGAATCTTGAATATGAATTGGTTTACCTAAAGTTTTCATACCGTCTTGAATGGTACCAATATTTTCAAATAAGGCTGAGGTTTGCCACATCATAAATTCAGCCATACTGTTGAGCTTTAAAATCATCGCTGTGGTGGCAGCAATGACCCCAATCTGCGCTTCACCTTGTAGCCATAACCAAACAGCTGTACCTAGGACACCAAAAAACAATACAGCTGTCAGTAAGTTAATACAGATTTCGTATTTAGTACCCAGACGCATCTGTTGAAATACAGTCACCATGAACTCTTGCATAGACTCTTTTGCGTATTGGCTCTCTCGACCTGCATGTGCAAAAAGTTTAACCGTTTGAATATTGGTATAAGCATCGGTAACACGACCTGTCATCACTGCACGTGCATCGGCTTGTTTTTTAGATACTTGACCGAGTTTTGGAATAAAGTACAACGCTGCGCCAACAAATAGAGTCAGCCAAATAAACAATGGAATCAGTAAAATAGGGGAAACTTGTCCCAGTACAACACTAATGGTAATAAAGTAAATCACGACATAAGTGACCATATCGCCCAAAATCATCCAAAACTCTCGGACAGCCAAAGACGTTTGCATCACTTTTGCAGATAAACGTCCTGCAAAATCGTTTTGGAAAAATTCCAAACCTTGACGTAGCAATAGGTTGTGGAATCTCCAACGCAGACGCATGGGGAAACTACTGTATAAAATCTGATGGCGAATAATGGACTGAAAGCTTGAAAAAAAGATATTCGCGAATAAAATTAAGCTCAGGATAATAATATTTTGCTGATGATTTTCAACGAATGTTTCAGGTGTTGATTGGGTTAACCAATCCACTAAATGACCAATTTGAGAGAAAAATAAAGCCTCAAAACTTGCCGTTGCGGCCGTAAATAAAATCAAGCAGATGAGGTATTTTTTAACACCAGTTGCAGCCTGCCATACAAATGGGAAAAACGTTGTAGGTAAAGGTTCATTTAAACCTTCCGTTGGATAGGGATCTACGCGTTTTTCAAACCACTTTAGCATTGCTGAAACTCTTACAAATTTGTTTTAGTTCGAGTTTACTTTAAAAAGAATGTAATTAGTATTGAAGTTAAAATGTGAAATCGTGTTCTTCATAGGTTTTGTGATGCCACTACCATCAATCCAATGTAGAAAATAAAAAAAGACAAGCTGGGCTTGTCTTTCAATAAATTTCAGCTTTAAAGTAAAAAGCATTACGGATCAAACTTAGCTGATAAAACCAAGTCATTTTGCTCTCTGAGAGAGTACGCTAAGTTCGCGTTTTACCACATTAAGTCATCTGGAATAACATAAGCTGCGTACGGATCTTCTTCATCTGTCACTTCAGTGGTATTTTCACTGTTATTCACCAAGATAAAACCAGTCAATTTTTCATTAATACGTTCAGCTAATGCTTTAGGTAAAAATGCATAACGATCATGGTCTTTTGCTACAACCAAGCTACCAGAAACTAAAGCATTATAAATTTTCTGATTGATATACACCTTTTTGATTTTACTATCATCAATAAATTGATACGTCACATCGCCATCAGTCTCTTTAATTTTGTGATGGCTGATCATTTGAATCACAGATGCACGAAGGGTCTTTTCATCCAAAGCCAGTTTCTTTTCTAGACTTAAAGCTTGATCCTTAGAAAGTTTCTCTTGTTGGTCTTTTTCGATTTTAGCTTTCAGTTCAGCCTCAGAGCTTTGACCTGTACGTTGTTCATGTACGGCTTGCTTAGACAGCTTTTTCGCCTTTTTATTATCGACCAAGCCTGCTTTCAGCAATTGAGCTTGCAATGCATTTTTAACCATTTAAATACCAACCAAAAATTAACTACGGGAATGCCGCAAATAGAGAATCCAATAGATCAGACTGAGCAAGAAACTCAAACCTGCAGGAATAAGGAATGCGTTCAATTGTAAATAAGGATAGCTGATTGCTGCAACTATACTGCCAGTAATAAAGCCAATTAAGATCAATAAATGCAGAATTATTTTTTTAGGGTCATTTTTAAGCCCCCGAAAAAAATATCCTAATGCTAAACCAAGGTCTGTGAGTACACCAGAAAGATGTGTGGTTCGGATAATAGCACCTTGATAATGGCTGACCATTGCATTTTGGATTCCCATAGAGGCACATGCCCAGAGTAAGGCATAACGTGGATATTCATTGATGAATAACCAGCAGAGTAGAATAAATATGGTGACCAAAGTCAAAGGTAGGCCGTAGCGTCGACCCAGTTGAAAATGGCTATTGCCAAGAATAAAGCCACTATAGCTTGAACCGAGCACATAACTGATGACAACTAATACAAGGAAAATCACAGAGGAATAGTCTTGATCGGCAAGACTAAGCGCAATCAAACTGGCATTCCCTGTCATGTGAGAAACAGATTGATGCAGAAGGGAAATGAGTCCTAAAACGTTAATCATGCCCGCATTCATTGCGAGCATGAAAGCTCCGAACTGAACCCATTTTGGAAGGTGTTGAAATGGCATGACTTTATATCGAAAAAATCTACCATTTCAATATATTATTTTGTTGGAGCGCGATCAACAGCCACAGTAAATAATACATCTGTAGATGAGTTTAATGCAGTTTCAGTAGAGTCCTGAAGAACACTAATCACCATACCAATCGCCACAACTTGCATTGCAATATCTGAAGAGATATTGAAAAGACCACAAGCCACTGGAATCAAAAGTAATGATCCACCTGCAACACCAGAAGCACCACATGCAGAGATGGTTGCAACCACTGAAAGAATAATCATTGTAGTGAGGTCAACTGGAATACCCAGTGTATTCACTGTCGCTAAAGTCAGTACTGTAATCGTTACCGAAGCACCTGCCATATTGATGGCAGCACCTAATGGAATTGCAACACTTGCAGTCGTCTCTGGAACGCCTAAACGTTTAGCCAAGTCCAAGTTAACAGGAATATTCGCTGCTGAACTACGTGTAAAGAATGCAGTAATACCACTTTCACGAAGACATTTGAACACTAAAGGATATGGGTTAGCACGTGTAACGATAGCCACCATAATCGGGTTGATCACCAATGCAACAAAGAACATGGTTCCGATCAAAACAGCCAATAAATGTGCATAGCTCGTCAGTGTTTTGATCCCAGATTCAGCAAATGTAACAGCTACTAAACCGAAGATACCAATAGGGGCAAAATTAATCACCAAACGAATTACACGATTTACAGCATTAGCGGCATCGGTCAAAAAGACTTTAGACGTATCAGTTGCATGACGGAATGCCAGACCAAGCACAACAGCCCAAGCTAAAATACCGATGAAGTTCGCTTCAGCAATTGCAGTTACAGGGTTTGCAACAAAACTTAATAATAAGTTTTTGAAAATTTCAGCCAAGCTTCCAGGAGCTTGCAATTCTGAATTTGCAGGAATATCTAAAAATAATGTGCTTGGGAATATGTTACTCACAGTAACTGCTGCTAATGCAGACAAGAACATGCCAATACCATACATCACCATAATCGGTTTAATTTTGGCATTGGCACCATTACCCACTGTAAAATTGGCAATAGATGCTAAAACAAGTACAAAAACTAAAATTGGAGCAACTGACTTTAATGCTTTAATGAATAAGTCACCGAGAATACTTAAATACGGTGCAACTTGGGGAATAAAGACAGCGACAGCCACACCTAAAATAATGGCGATAATAATTTTGGTAACTAAACTCAAACGTGCTAGAGCAGCGAACATAACTGAACCTAAAATGCCTAGACTGGCTTAAAATCAAAGAAATAAGCCGAGTATTCTATACTGAAACGCAGAAGTTAAATAAAACAATTTAGCAATAAAAAATAAACCATTAAATTACATAAGTTTTTTTGATATTTAAATCAAAAAATAATATATAACTTTGAACCTAAGCTTAATCAATTACTTAAGAAAATGTCTGAGCATCTAATTCGTGCATCGCCTGATAATGAGTTAAATAAACTTTGCCTGAAAGGAATTTTAAAAAATCAGATCCGTTTAATCGATCCATCACTGGACCTTTAATTTCCGTCAGATGAAATTTTATATTCAGCTTTTGCAATTCATTGTTGATTTCAGCTAATGCATCTAAAGCACTAAAGTCAATATTACTCACACTTGAGCAATTCACGACGACATGTTTTAAATTGGCATGTTGACTGACTTCTAAAATCACAAACTCTTTTAATGTATTTGCATTCAAAAAGGTCAAGTTCTCATCTACGCGAAAAGATACAATTTCGGTACTGGTGACCACATCATGTCGGGAAATATTACGAAAATGTTGTGTACCTTGAACCAAACCAATTACAGCTATATGTGGTCGACTGATTCTCCAAAGCAACAATATAAAGGTGACTGCTATGCCGATCATCAGACCACTGGTGATGTCAATGCATAGTACACCTAAGAAGGTCACCAGCATGGCAAAACCATCTGCTTTTGAGTATTTCCATGCATCAACGAAAGGTTTAATACTGACGAGCTTCCATATAGAGACAATAATTGTCGCGGCAAGAATAGAAAGTGGGAGCAAAGCAAATAGCTCTGTAAAATATAAACTCACAATCACAATAAGAATCGAAGAAATCACACCTGCCATCGGTGTTTTGGCACCAGCATCGGCATTGACTACTGTTCGAGAGAGACTACCGGATACAGGAAAAGCAGAGCTTATTCCAGCGCCTAAATTAGCGAGACCTAGGGCCACAAGTTCTTGATTACTATTCAGCTCACTCCGCTTTTGGAATGCAGTCGCTTGTGCAATTGAAATTGATTCTACGAAACTGACCATAGCAATCATAAATGCACCTGGTAATAAAGTTTTAACCAATTCCCAAGTCCAAAAAGGCATTGAAAGTGGAGGAAACCCGACAGGAATCTCACCCACTGTTTTAATCCCAATTTGATCAATATGAACGAAATAGACCAAAGCGATCGAAACTAAGACCAAGATGAGGGGAACAGCTCGATTTAGAAATTGGCTAGAACTAATAAAGGCTGCTATTTTTTTACTTTTTAATAATTTAGGGATATAGATTAAGAATAAAATAGCTGCGATACCGAAGCCAAAAGTCGCAATATGACTTAGCCCAATATATTGCCAAAGACTTTGAGAGAATTGAATAATATTGCTGGATTGGAGAGGAATATCCAATAAAAACTTAACTTGGCTCAGTACGATAAGCAGTGCTGATGCAATAATAAAACTTTGAATGACTGGATGACTGATCAATCGGATTAAAAACCCAAATCTGAATAATCCCAATAAAAAAGAAATGACACCGACCATAACAGCCAGTAAACACGCCGCTTGGATATAAACAGGTGAGCCTACTTCATATAGAGGTTCTAATGTTGCAAAGGTCATCATCGAAATTAATGCGACAGGACCAATCGATAGGGTCAAACTACTCCCCACCATCGCATAAATAATCATAGGAATGACGCTGGCATACAAACCCATAATCGGGGGTAACCCTGCAATCATGGCATATGCCATACCTTGAGGGACAAGCATCGCAACAACGATCAATGCTGCCATCAAATCATCTTTAAAAATAGAACTCTTATAACTCTTTAACCATTTACTCGCAGGAAAAACAGTATTTAAACTGAACTTTAGAAGAGTCATAATAAATTCTAAATCACAAATTATTATATATTATGCTTAAAAAGTGATAATAAATCATCACTTAAATTACTTGGTCTATGAGTTGCTTTATAAGGATTTGATACAAGAAGGGATTATTAATCACAATTAAATAATATGTGATGGAAATCACACTATATTTTGATTATAATGCACCTAGAAAATAAAATATTTAATAGAAATTAATAATATAGTGGAATCGTGATGCAGCATACTCAAAAGTTAGAGCAATTGATTTCTTCAGTACAGCAACAAAATCGTATGCTGAAACTCACGTTTCCCAATGGTGACGTCGCTCAAGCACCTCAAATGGTGGCTAATTTTTTAAATGCGACAGAAAAATTTAATCAAGATTTTGAATTTAACATTGAAGTTCTATCTGAAAACTCTGAAATCCCTTTAGATGATTTAATTGGAAAAATGGCATGTATTGAATGCATGCGCCATGATGGCAGTTCTCGATTTTTTAATGGTTATGTCTTTAGTTTTCGCTTTATAAAAAATGATGGTGGTTTCAGTCGCTACGAAATGATTTTAAAGCCTTGGCTTGCATTTCTTAAATATCGTCAAGATTGTCAGGTTTTCCAAGAACTTCCACTGAAAGATCGTAGTTTGCAATTATTTAAAAATTGTATTTACAGTGATGTGCTATGGGATCTAAGAAATCCAGACCCAGAAACAACGTTCTCTGTTCAATTTAATGAAACAGATTACAACTACTTGCAACGCCAATGGGAGCGTGCAGGTTGGATTTATTGGTATGAGCATCGTGCTGATGGTCATACTTTACATATTATCGATCAAACTCAAACCTGTGCTCCTGTTCAATCACAAAATAACGAACTGATTTGGCGTGGCAATGAAGCACATAATACTGGTGTAGGAATTATTGCTTTTGCCAATCGCTCCCAGCTTAATTTTAATGCCTATACATCTTCTAGTTTTGATTTTAAAGCACCGGATCAGTTGCAATCTGAGTTCACACCTTCGAAAGTATTGGCCGGGATTTTAAAACTTGAAAGCTATATCTATAGTGGTGCATATGGCTTTAAAGATACCGATAAAGGCACGAAAGACCTTAAACTCATTAGTGATGCCAATACAGCAGCCGATCAGACCAAATACTTAAGCTCTAATGATGCTTATGCAGAAATTGGACGATGGTTTAAGCTTGCTCGTTTTAATAGCTCTGGTGATGCGAATAATGAATTTTTGATCACTGGCATAAAGCACACAGCAGGGAATAACTACCTATTTGAAACAGATAAGGATACAGCTCAATACCATTCAGAACTAGACTGTATTAGCCGAGATACACCATGGTTGCCTTTACTCAATTCAAATAGCCAAGAAACACGAATTTATGGACTGCAAACAGCTAAAGTAGTTGGTCCTGGTGGAGAAGAAATTTACACCGATAAATATGGGCGTGTAAAAGTTCAATTTCATTGGGATCGTTTAGGTCAACAGAACGAAAACTCATCGGCTTGGGTTCGAGTCGCATCGGCTTGGGCAGGCAGTAACTTTGGTATGGTCTCTATTCCTCGAATTGGACAAGAAGTGATTGTTCAGTTTTTAGAGGGCAATCCTGACAGACCAATCATTACGGGTAGTGTGTATAACGAAGATAATTTACCACCTTGGGAATTACCTGCAAATGCAACGCAGTCAGGGATTCTGTCGCGCTCTACGATTGGTGCGACACCTGAAAATGCCAATGCAATTCGTTTTGAAGATAAGAAGGGATCTGAAGAAGTTTGGATTCAGGCAGAAAAAGATCAAAACATTAATGTTAAAAATAATGAATCGCATACGATTGGGGTTGATCGTACAAAATCTGTGGGTAGCAATGAAACCGTGACGATTGGTACTGACCGTACAGAAACGGTTGGTAATAATGAAACCATTACCATTGGTACTGATCGTACTGAAACGGTTGGCAGTAATGAAACCATTAGTATTGGTGCAAATCGAACCAAATCTGTCACAGGTAATGAAACAGCAACAATTCAACAAAATAGAGAAAAATCAGTCTCATTAAATGAAACGGTAAATGTAGGGCAAAATTATACCTCAACTGTTGGTCTAAACTATGGCTCTAGCATTGGTATGGCTCATTCATTGGACGTGGGTACTAACCAAAAAATAAATATTGGTACTTATAAAGTTGAAAATATTGCGATTGCAAATGCGCTTAATATTGGTGCTGGTTATGCCGTTTCAGTCGGTGGTGGACATGCTTTAACAGTTGGCGCTGGTTATGCAATTACAGTTGCAGGAGCAATGAACACGGCTGTTGGATTAGCACAATTTGAACAAGTCGGTTTAGCGAAAAAAGTTGCGGTAGGTAAAAGTTTTAGTATTACCGTTGGTCAAAAGTTTGAAGTCCGTGTTGGAGCTTCAAGTTTAGTCCTTAAAGCTGATGGTACAGTGACAATTTCAGGGCGAAAAATATCAATCAAAGCCAGTGGTCCAGTAGATATTAATGGTAAAACGGTAGATATCAACTAGATACATGGAGGATAGGATGGAACTCATCAATAAAACTCCTTTTCCAGCAATACTGTACGTTGCAAGTGATTGTGAACGTGTAGATCATCAAATTGTGGTGATGAAAGTTAGTTATAAAATGGAGAGAGTTTCAGAGAACCAATGGGGCTTAAAACTCATTAGGGATGAGTCTATACAACTGTGTATGGCTGATGAGTATTGGGGAGAGGTTGGTTTAAGTAGTGTCAAGATGGAGAGTGATCTTGCACCCTTCAAACCCAAATGTGATGTGATCCTTTCGGGTTCTGCGCATACAGCGAATCATAAAGAAATGCCTGCGATCGCTGTTAAACTTAAGCTTAGCTATCCTGAAAAAGAAAAAGTCATTAAAGCCCCGATTGAGCCAAAACCACTTAATCCAATGATGCCTTTGACTGAATCACAAAAAAAGCAATATCAACATGAATTAGCTGCTTATGAAAAAGCATTAAAAGAGCAAGAAAATTTAAAATATATTACCCAAATTGATAAAACTTTAAGTGTTCTCGGTGAAAGCGAATTTAAACCTAATTTCTTACTACCAGGTTGGAAACGGACTTTTGTAAAAAAGTTCACTGAGCTTCCTTTAAGATGGGAATATAGTTTTGGTGGTGCACATAAGTTGCATTATTTGCCCGATGAATCTGACGATGCATTTTATCATCAGGCTTGTTTTAGCAACCCGATTGGAACGGGTTGGATTGAAAATGGATTTTTTAATGCATTTCAAAAAATGAATGCGAAAAGAAAGCGTGAAGAACGGATTCTCAATTATAAAACTATTCCTGCTCCGCGCATTGAAGGACATAAGCAACGTCAGAATAAACCTAATTTCTTTAGCAACCCTAAAAGTGCTTCACTCACCACAAAGCAAATGGCTCAAGTCATCAAAAAGTATGATGTTAAAGCAGTTGGATTTGGTTTTACAGGGCGTTCTTGGTCGCCACGAATATCTTATTCAGGAACTTATGATCAGAAATGGATTGATGAACAGCATCCGTATCCACCAAAAGATATGGATTATTCTTATTGGAATGCCGCCCCTGAAGATCAACAAATAGATTTTTTTTATCCCAAATCAAAACTTGAATTGTGGAATTTAACGCATCCCAGTTTTTCTAAAAATGGATATGTTTGTTTTCATTTTTCAGATCATTATCCCTATTTAAAATTAAAAATGGAAGCGGGGAATATTATCCCTTGGCCAATGACCACAGAAACTGTATTTATTGATACTGATAAATTAATTATAAGCTTAACCCATAAAGCTTGGATTCCACATTTAGATCCTGAGATTCTTATAGTTGAATCTCATTTCAACCAATTTCCAGAAATTAAAATATTTGAAAAGCAAAATGAAAATAAGAATGAAATAAAGGAGTTTGAAACCTATGGCAATTAAAGTTTTACTCCGAAAAAATCCAACTTGGGTGATTATTTGCTGTTGTCCAGATGTGTGTAAAACGCCAGTCGGTAGTGTTCCGACTCCTGTACCGTATCCCGTTATTTCTAGGTTATCTCCTGCAGGAAAAGAAGTTAAACGCGTCAAAGTAAATGGAAAAAAGGCATTTAACAGTGAATCTTTTGCAAAAATGACGATAGGTGATCAACCAGGAATACTCAAAGGGCTAAAAAGTCAAAAAACTGGCGGTCGTTGTTTTGCCAAACAAAAAAGTTCATCACTCAGTATTGGAAAACATAAAGCCATACGATCGGGTGATATTTTTGAGATGAATGCAAATGCTAAGTTTGGCAATACCATTGGATTTGTCACTCAATTTGTCCCAACATTTCCATTACCTGATCTACCGGATAAACCTGAGCCAGTTTGGCCAGATGTCTTGGAGTCTGTCGCTGATATCGTTTCTGAAATTGCTTCAGCCATGATAAATGCAAGTGCGAGTGATGCGAGTCGTATGGCTGCTCAAAATGCACCTTTTGCTAAAACAAAAATATAAGAATAAGGAATAAAAGATGGGATTTGATGGCGCAATCATTGGACCAAGATCATTTGAAGATTGTGATGAATGTAAAGCTAAGTTTATGGCTGGACGTCCTGTAAGCCCAATTTTTGGGGCAAAAGTTTTAACTGGCGAATTAGATACAGATTTTACTTTGGATTCAGTATTCCCCATCATCTGGAAGCGTAGCTATGCCAGTGATAGTATTATTGGCACATCTGAGTCACCAGTTTCATGGTTTGGGCAGGGCTGGGACAATCCTTATGGTATGCAAATTCAGGTTTATCCGGCATTAGATAAAATTGAAATCATTTTACCTTTAGGACAAAAAATCACCTTTCCTTTAATAGAAGCAGGTGATGAAATCTTCTCAATTCAAAGAAATTTTACTTTGATTCGTGAAGCTGAAGATGAGGAAGATGAACTCACCAGTTTTAAATTTAGAATCGCAATTGGTACAAGTGAAGCAGCATCAAACTTTTATGAATTCCATTTTCAAACCAATCATCCCAATATTGACAATTGTCAGAGTGTTTTATGTACAGGAGTTTATGATCTTTACCAAAACAGAATTGGCTTTGAATACTTAAATAAAGATGCAAAATTCAAGCTATATCCAAGTCATATTTACGATGCAATTGATCGCGTTATTGCACTCAATTTTGAGGAAATAAACTCAAATATTCGACTTCAAGAAATCAAACTATTACAGAGTTTGCCGATATGGGATAAATCCGATGCATTGAACCACAACATTGCAAATAGTATTGAAGAAAGATTGAAAGAAGCACAACATCAGGCAAAACAACAACTTCTAGACTTAGATGATTATTTAAATACTAAAACTTTGGCACATTACAAATATTCTAAAGATGCTGATTTAATTGAAGTCTATGTGGATGACAGCGATGTTGATGTTGAGAATTCAAGTGAATATAAACTAAAGCTTACACGTAAATTTGAGTGGAAAAACCATATCATGACAGCCCATCATGAAGTGGGTGGTGTGAGCAGTTATTATGAATACTCAGAATATCTTCCAACAGGAAAAGTCATTCGCCATTGGACCAATGCTGGTGAAAAATATGCGTTTAAGTATGGTTTAAATTTTTCAGATGTAATTTATGCACCTGAAACTGCACTGGAAAAAACTGAACGTTATTATTTTAATGATAAAAAATTCGTTACTCGAATTATTGATGCACTCGGTGCAGAAACGAAGAATGAATATAACGTAAGTAATCAACTTATCAGAACGATTAATGCTGACGGTGGTATTACAGAATATGATTATGACGGGGCTGAGTTAAGTTCAATCCGTTCTCTAATTCAGTATGATGATACGACCAAATTACCGATTTGGAGAGAAATCTCTCTACATTGGGAATATGGTCGACTTGTTGAAGTTATCGACCCTTTAGGAAATTCTGAACAGACAGAATATGACTTTGCAGGGCAACCTCTGGTCATTACCGATGCTTTAGGTCAGCAAACCATTTTAAAATATTCACCCAATGGTAACGTTTATCAAGTGACTGATGCTAAAGGTGGCAAAAAACGCATGCTTTGGGATGACTTTGGTAACTTACTGAAATATCAAGACTGTAGCGGTAAACAAACCCAATACACGTACGATGCTTATAATCGCATTTCTAAAGTGACCAATGCACTGGGACATGAAACTACATTTGAATATTATGCACATCAACAACAGCCTATTGAAATAACATACCCAGATAAAAGTGTCGAAACATTTAAATACGATGTTTTAGATCGTTTAATCGAATATCGAGATGCTCTTGGTCGTACGACTAGTTATGAATATTCATTGGACAGTTTACCGATACGACGCATAGATCCTGCCAATGGTGTGGTGAGCTATCAATATGATGCGCTTAAACGATTTGTGGGTTTAACGAATGAAAATGGAAAAACATGGACCCTCGAATATGATGCCAATGACCAAGTCATTGCAGAAACTACCTTTGATGGTGTACGAACAGAATACCAATATAGTCCTGCAGGACAATTAATCAAACATAGACAGTTCACCGATCATAAAGAAATTCGTTATAGCACCATCTTTAAACGAGATTTGTTAGGTCAATTGCTAGAGCAGTATATTGTTGATCATCATGATTTAACTGAGAAAAAACGCACACGTTATGACTATGATTTAGCAGGACAGTTAATACAAGCGCGTAATGCAGATAGTCATGTCAAACTCAGTTATGACGAAATTGGACAACTTTCAAAAGAACAACTCATTGCGCATTGGTTTAATGAAGCCATCAAAGAGCATAGCCAACGCTCACATATCTTGACCCATTTGTATGATGAGTTGGGCAACCGTATCGAAACCACCTTACCGGATGGTCGTAAACTAAAAACCATGTATTATGGTTCAGGTCATGCATGGAACTATGCACTTGAAGATAGTGAAGGTACGCATGAAATCAGTAGCCTCGAACGAGATGATTTACATCAAGAAATTGCACGAAGCCAAGGGCACTTAAGAAGTCAGTTTAAGCTTGATCGCATGGGCAGACTGACAGAACAAAATGTAGCATGGGAACATGCTCCGGCACAAAAACGCTTAGAGCGATTATATGACTATGACAAAGCAGGGCAGCTTAAAGAAATATTAGACAAACGCTACCTCCAGCAAACATCAAGCTCAAACAACAGCCTTGTTGTAGGAGGAAATTCCACCCGATCATGGCAACGTAAACAAACATACCAGTATGATTTGCTGTCACGTCTCACAGGCAGTGAACTCTCTAGCCAAGGACAAAATGACAACTACCTGCAAATCAGAGAGCAGTTTGCCTTTGACCCTGCAAGTAATATTTTACCGATTGCCTCGGCACAAGAACATGCAAAAACTAGAATTGAAGACAACCGCGTTCGCCATATTGAACAAGAACATCAAACCGTCGATTATAACTACGATGACTTAGGGCGTATTGTACAAAAACGCATTCAAATCAAAGATAAAAATGCATTTGGACACATTCAACAGCAACATTTGAATCAAAATCATCTGCTCAATCAATTTAGCACGCGACAAATTGATCTCCAGTGGGATGAACAAAACCAGCTCAAAGCATCAACCTCGACCAAACCCGATGGACGAGGTGGGCAAGAGATTATCGAAACCCAATATTGCTATGATCCATTTGGTCGACGCGTTGCCAAACAAAGTCAAATCTATAAAAAAGAACTGATTACACAGCAGATTAAAGCCAAGACACGACCGCATCTAGTAGATGATCAATCAAGTACGATTCAGACGAACAATTCGAATCAACTAGGTTCTTCAATGAATTTGAGCTTGGGTGGAAACACACTAAGCAGTTCATCTACACCAAGATCAAATACAGTCATTCGACCTGCAAAAACCATCAGCAAAGAACAACTAAAACTGGTGCAATCACATGCATTGTGGAATGTATGGGATGGCAATCGCATTCTACAAGACTATAACGGCAAACATGTCTTTACCACAGTCTATGAAGCAGATGTTTTTGTACCTTTAGCACGATTGGTCTGGAAGGATGAACCAAATCAAGATTCATCCAATCTAGATGAAATCCCACAGAATAGCGCGACTAAACTGGCTGAACTTAAAGAGAGTATGCTGAAGCATATAGAAGAAGATGAAGAATCTGAAGGCTTGGACGGGTTAGAAGGTTTAAAAGAATTAGAAAGCATAAACGAACAAGACCAAGAAAAGTTAATTGCTTTTCCAAAGCCGAATAAGCCGACTAAACAACATTCAACTCATGAAATCTATTGGTATCAAAATGACCACCTCGGTACTCCGAGAGAGTTAACTCAACACAATGGTGATATCGCTTGGGAAGCAGTGTATCAAGCATGGGGCAATACGGTTACAGTAGAATGGCAGGAAGTTGCACACACTCAAGAACTCAATTCAGTTCAACTGAATGGAGCTGAGAACGCATTTTTATTGCAACCACATCGTTTTCAAGGGCAGATTTATGACAACGAGACGGGTTTACACTACAACCGTTTCCGTTATTACGATCCTGATGCAGGGCGGTTTATTAGTCATGATCCGATAGGACTTTTAGGTGGTGATAATAACTTTAAGTATGCGCCAAATCCTGTTGAGTGGGTGGACCCGTTTGGATTAGAGAGTGAAGCTATTACATTGTTTAAGTTAGCTTTGTCAAAGCAACCTATTAATGATGATTTTCCTGCTAAACAATATAAAATTAAGTTTAGCGAAAATGGCTATGATTATGAAATTAGAGCACATGGACCAGATCCAACTGCACCTGACGGATCAAATTCTAAAAAAGGTAGTACAATTAGAGTTTCAAGAAGAAAACAATTAAGTGCTGAATGTCTTGAAAATAATCCTAAAGCTCAAGGAAATGGCTGGGAAGAAGCTGACGATGCAAATAATTGGTATTCAAGAGCCTTTCTTAAAACTGCGAAAAATGGAGATGCTGCGGCAAATCAAGCAGCTAATACTGTACACATACCCTTACCATCAGGACTAGTATAAATGAATAAAATTATGTACCAAGAAGAAATCAATACAAAGTTCCAAGACTATGTTTGGCTAGATTTCGAATTCGAATTTCATGGTGATGACTGTATTATTCAAGCTAGTAAAGATCTAATTTATTATACTGAATTAGAAATTAGATTAATTAATGTACATAAACATGGAGTTATAACACCTGATAATTCATGGAGATCAACACCTAATGAAGTTAATGCAATTCTAAAAATTAATGTAGAAAATAACTTGTATAAAATTTCATTTTTTAATGATGATTGTGATGATATTTATTTTTGTTGTATTGATTTTACTTTTAAAATTAATAATTAAATTAATATAGCAAAATGGTATCCTTGAGTTGCAATAATTTTAAATAAAAATATTTAAATATCAGCATTTTAAATTTTTTATAGATGTAACCTATAACCTCAATCTAGCTATATAATATAAATCATTATTAAAATAAATAAAATGATCATTTCGAAACTAAAAGAGAGTTAACCACCCAGCACAGTGATGAGATTGCTTATAGATGAACGAGGATCAGAAAAACAACGTTTTTCCGAGAGCAATGTCAAGGCTATGCCTGAATTGTTATAGTAGAAGTAGCAAGATGTACTAGAGATTTAGACTATCGTTTTCCCAGTTTATGCTGCCTGATTTTTCCTAATTATCTCTAAAGGATATATTAAGTACATGGTAATGAATGAACCTAAATTTATCAAGCACAGGATTAGAAAGGGTAAAGGGGTACGCATCCTCTAAGCCCATGCTTCTATTTAAAGCATTTAAATTAAAAGTTATGGTCATCCAGTTTTGTAAAAATTTCTCGAAATCCTTTGCACCAATAGGATCTTCTAGGATTTCCATACTATTTAAATCATTTTTATTGGTCTTTACAACAAGCCCAGCATGATAAGCTGTTTCCAAAGTATCCATCATATGTAAATAATGTGCCCAAGTTTCAGCCCAATCTTCCCAAGGATGTGTACTTGCATAAGAACTGACAAACTTAGATTGCCAATCTTTTGGTGGACCTTCATTGTAATGTTTTTTTAGCGCTTCAGAATAATCTTTCCGTTCGTCACCAAATAGCATGCGAAATTCTTCAATGAAATCAGGTTTATGTGCAATCATTAAATCAAAATAATAATGACCACTTTCATGACGAAAATGACCTAATAATGTCCTATAGTTTTCACCCATTTTAATACGAGTTGTTTCTCTGTAGACAACATCAGCTTCACTTGCATTTAATGTAATGACACCATTTGCATGACCAGTCATTACAGGTTGATAAGGCTCAGGCATCATAAAAATAAAGCTTAGACCATATCGATCATCACTGGATTTTTTAGGCCTTGGCATAATACTTAAGCGTTGCATTAGATAAAGAAAGCGACGTTTAGCATGTTCAATACGTGACCAATACACAATGTTATCTGGATTATTCAAATTAGGGATTACGTGCGTAAGCTGACAAGATTCACAATATATATTTTCTTGGTTAGCAGGAATCATCCAATTGCAGACCTGATAATTTGTATAGTTATAACAAGGTTTAAATTCTTTAGTTTGATAGGAGTCATTTGATGCAATCCAAATCCCATCATCAATTTTAGTGAATGTACCCATATCTTTTTCGGAAGCAATATAACCCAGCAGTGCATTGCATTTCATACAATGAGAATTCGCAAAGAATATCTGGCTGTGACATTGTCCGCATACAAAATACTTCATAGCTTAAACCTGAGTGATGGACTCACTGACAACTATAGAAGATTTAGTATTGGAGTTTAAGAACTAAATCATGAAGTTTTGGTAAGTAAATCTAGATATTGTTTAATGAACACTAATGCATATGTGGTATTCACCAATTAAAATGTCTATGCGATAAACCATTTAAAATGTCCTGTTTTTAACGACAAGAGTCAAGCACAGGATTCAACTTTCTTTGTTCAATACCGGCTTTCTGAGCTTTACGACTTGGCATACTTTTGTTTGTTCTTGAACGTTTATTCTGTTTTTCCAATGCTTCATGCTGCTGTTGAATATGCGCTAGAACTGAACCTAAACGTTTATTTTCAACAATCTCATTTTGCTGTAGCCCAGCCAATTTATTGAAGATGCTGTAGTTGAGCTTTCGTCCTTGATGCATGAGGGCCACAGTCCCATCCGGATACTCTAGAAATGAAATATATTGCCCAACTAATTTCTGGTTTAATTCAGTCGGTTCAAGCATATAAATACATTTGTCATAGGTCAGGGTTAGATTCTTGGTGACCTTACGCGGTTCCTGCCAGGTAAAAATATCATCCAGTTCAAGATCAGATTCGGTTAAGGGCCGATGTAAATTCTTTGAGTTTCTCGCACATTTGGCGAACCTCTGATTGAAATGCTCAATAAAGCAGGGTAGCCATGCATTGGCTTCAGCAATCGAACCGATGCCTTCTAGGCGCATCTCCTTGATCAAACGGTCCTGAAGGGTTCTATTCGCTCGTTCTACGCGGCCTTTGGCCTGTGGTGAGTTGGCGAAGATAATATCAATGTTTAACTCGTTCAGAATCCGCCCAAATTGCGTGATCTTGCTGTCTTGGCTCGATTTCTGATTGACTCGGAATACCGAGTGTTTATCGCTATAAAAGGCCAAGGGCTTCCCATATTGCTCAATGTAGGCTCGGGTTGAAAGCATGTAATCAAAGGTCGTTTCCGCTTCACAAAAGCGCAGATGCAACAGCTTTCCAGTGGCATCATCGATATAAACCAGCAAGCAGCATTTGGCGGCTCGGCCTTCAAACCAGTCATGATATGAGCCATCAATCTGAATCAGCTCACCCAAGCAATCCCGGTTATAGCGTGGCTGATATGGGCGTTTTAGACGTTTGGATCGCGGAATCCAGAGCTCATTTGCAGTCATCCAGCGCCGAAGCGTTTCTACAGGGATATTCAGGTCAAACATGCTGCTGAGCTTCTCATGCGCCAAGGTGGGTCCAAATCCGAGCAGATGTTCAGAAATAATGGAAAGGCACTTTGATTTTAATAACTCATCATGGCGATGATGACCCGGGTGACCACGACTGGCATGCGCCAGACCTGAAACACCGTCTTGATGGAGCTTCTGCAATAACCGGGTAATTTGACGAGTGGAAAGATTCAGGATTTCAGCAGCACGGACTTGGGTAATACGATGATCTCGAACCTCTTGCAGAACTGCAAGACGTTGAATTTCTTTATCAGACATAGTGATCAGCATCTATATTTTATATCCAGTCCATGATGATAAAAACCATCATAAACTAGACATTTTTATTGGTGAGAATATAGACAATTTAAATGGGTTCTAACAA
>NZ_JCAKNC010000015.1:0-61584 GCF_059515925.1 Acinetobacter sp. CY81 | reverse complement strand
AAACGACTGTTTGGGGTTGTATAGTCAAGTAATTAAGTGCATGTGGTGGATGCCTTGGCAGTCAGAGGCGATGAAAGACGTAATAGCCTGCGATAAGCTCCGGGGAGGCGGCAAATATCCTGTGATCCGGAGATTTCTGAATGGGGAAACCCACCTGTCATAAGGCAGGTATCGTATGATGAATACATAGTCATACGAGGCGAACGAGGGGAAGTGAAACATCTCAGTACCCTTAGGAAAAGAAATCAATTGAGATTCCCTTAGTAGCGGCGAGCGAACGGGGAAAAGCCCATTAAGTCATATAAGTTCTAGTGGAATGCTCTGGGAAGTGCAACCGTAGTGGGTGATAGTCCTGTACACGAAAGGGCTTATATGATGATGTCGAGTAGGGCGGGGCACGTGAAACCTTGTCTGAATATGGGGGGACCATCCTCCAAGGCTAAATACTCCTGACTGACCGATAGTGAACCAGTACCGTGAGGGAAAGGCGAAAAGAACCCCTGTGAGGGGAGTGAAATAGATCCTGAAACCGCATGCATACAAGCAGTGGGAGCCGGCATTGAGTCCGGTGACTGCGTACCTTTTGTATAATGGGTCAGCGACTTACATTCAGTAGCAAGGTTAACCGAATAGGGGAGCCGTAGAGAAATCGAGTCTTAATAGGGCGTTTAGTTGCTGGGTGTAGACCCGAAACCAGGCGATCTATCCATGAGCAGGTTGAAGGTTGGGTAACACTAACTGGAGGACCGAACCCACTGTCGTTGAAAAGCCAGGGGATGACTTGTGGATAGGGGTGAAAGGCTAATCAAGCCTGGTGATAGCTGGTTCTCCCCGAAAGCTATTTAGGTAGCGCCTCGGACGAATACCATTGGGGGTAGAGCACTGTTTCGGCTAGGGGGTCATCCCGACTTACCAAACCGATGCAAACTCCGAATACCAATGAGTACTATCCGGGAGACAGACTGCGGGTGCTAACGTCCGTAGTCAAGAGGAAAACAATCCAGACCGCCAGCTAAGGCCCCAAAATCATAGTTAAGTGGGAAACGATGTGGGAAGGCATAGACAGCTAGGAGGTTGGCTTAGAAGCAGCCACCCTTTAAAGAAAGCGTAATAGCTCACTAGTCGAGTCGGCCTGCGCGGAAGATGTAACGGGGCTAAAACTATGTGCCGAAGCTGCGGATTTGCAATTTATTGCAAGTGGTAGGGGAGCGTTCTGTAAGCCGATGAAGGTGTATTGAGAAGTATGCTGGAGGTATCAGAAGTGCGAATGCTGACGTGAGTAACGACAAAGCGAGTGAAAAACTCGCTCGCTGAAAGACCAAGGGTTCCAGTCCAACGTTAATCGGGGCTGGGTGAGTCGACCCCTAAGGCGAGGCCGAAAGGCGTAGTCGATGGGAAATTGGTTAATATTCCAATACTTCTGTGTAATGCGATGAGAGGACGGAGAAGGTTAAGTCAGCCTGGCGTTGGTTGTCCAGGTGGAAGGTTGTAGGCATGTATCTTAGGCAAATCCGGGGTACTCTATGCTGAGAACTGATAGCAAGCTGCACTTGTGCAGTGAAGTGGCTGATACCATACTTCCAGGAAAAGTCTCTAAGCTCCAGTTACACAGGAATCGTACCCGAAACCGACACAGGTGGTCAGGTCGAGTAGACCAAAGCGCTTGAGAGAACTCTGCTGAAGGAACTAGGCAAAATGGTACCGTAACTTCGGGAGAAGGTACGCTGTCGACGGTGATGGAATTTACTTCCTGAGCGGTTGACAGCCACAGAAACCAGGCCCCTGCAACTGTTTATTAAAAACATAGCACTCTGCAAACACGAAAGTGGACGTATAGGGTGTGATGCCTGCCCGGTGCTGGAAGGTTAATTGATGGGGTTAGCGTAAGCGAAGCTCTTGATCGAAGCCCCAGTAAACGGCGGCCGTAACTATAACGGTCCTAAGGTAGCGAAATTCCTTGTCGGGTAAGTTCCGACCTGCACGAATGGCATAATGATGGGGGCGCTGTCTCCAGCAGAGACTCAGTGAAATCGAATTCGCCGTGAAGATGCGGTGTACCCGCGGCTAGACGGAAAGACCCCGTGAACCTTTACTGCAGCTTGACATTGAACTTTGATCTTACTTGTGTAGGATAGGTGGGAGGCTTTGAAACTCGGACGCTAGTTCGAGTGGAGCCAATCTTGAAATACCACCCTGGTAATATTGAGGTTCTAACTCTGCTCCATTATCTGGAGCGAGGACCATGTCTGGTGGGTAGTTTGACTGGGGCGGTCTCCTCCTAAAGAGTAACGGAGGAGTACGAAGGTGCGCTCAGCGTGGTCGGAAATCACGCGTAGAGTATAAAGGCAAAAGCGCGCTTAACTGCGAGACCCACAAGTCGAGCAGGTACGAAAGTAGGTCTTAGTGATCCGGTGGTTCTGTATGGAAGGGCCATCGCTCAACGGATAAAAGGTACTCTGGGGATAACAGGCTGATACCGCCCAAGAGTTCATATCGACGGCGGTGTTTGGCACCTCGATGTCGGCTCATCTCATCCTGGGGCTGAAGCAGGTCCCAAGGGTATGGCTGTTCGCCATTTAAAGAGGTACGCGAGCTGGGTTTAGAACGTCGTGAGACAGTTCGGTCCCTATCTACCGTGGGCGTTGGAAATTTGAGAGGATCTGCTCCTAGTACGAGAGGACCAGAGTGGACGAACCTCTGGTGTACCGGTTGTGACGCCAGTCGCATCGCCGGGTAGCTATGTTCGGAAGGGATAACCGCTGAAAGCATCTAAGCGGGAAGCCTACCTCAAGATAAGATTTCCCAAGGACTATATGTCCTCTAAAGAGCCGTTGAAGACTACAACGTTGATAGGTTGGATGTGGAAGCATAGTGATATGTGAAGCTGACCAATACTAATTACTCGTGAGGCTTGACTATACAACACCCAAACAGTTGTTGTATAAAGCTCAATTGATTCGATATTCATCAAAACAGCTTGATTCAGAAGCCCGTTAGTATGACAATATTCAACTCAGATATAATCTGTTAATAACTCATTTGGTAGAAAGCTCAGGCACTTTATAAGACCTAAGCAAGTATCCATAAACAGTTGTGCTGGCGACAATAGCAAGAGTGAACCACCTGATCCCTTCCCGAACTCAGAAGTGAAACCTCTTTGCGCTGATGGTAGTGTGGGGTTACCCATGTGAGAGTAAGTCATCGCCAGCTCATTATTCCTAAAACACCCCCTGTCATACAGGGGGTGTTTTTTTGTGCGTGTAAAGAATAGTCTAAGAGCTATAATGATTAAAATTTAAAAAGTAAATAAAGTTATAATGTGGGTATATTTAAAAAGTTTTTCTTTTCCATATGAAGCACAAATCATCAAATCAAGATTAAATGCTGAGGGAATAGAAGTCCATTTGGAAAATGAAAATATAATTAATATGAATTGGTTATATTCTAATGCATTAGGCGGTGTAAAGCTTTATGTGAACCTTGATAAAGTCTTGGATGCGAGAAGTATTATAGAACAAGATTTTAGTGATGATTTGGTTTTAGAATTTGGTGAAATTAATTCAAAATGCCCAAATTGCCAAAGTTATAATAATGAAACATATGTAAAAGGTACAAAAATTGCATTTTTAACCATGACTGTTTTAAATTTTCTTATTTCAAAAATTCAACAATGTTTTATTTGTAGTGATTGTAAGCAATTCTTTCATTAAATGTTGATATAAACTCTAGAGCAATCAAGACCTCAATATTAATATTGAGGTCTTGAAAAATATTAATGAACTGCAGAAATCTTCTCTAAGAAATGCTTTGTTCTTTCATGGCGCTCTTCAGGCTTATTAAAGAAATCATCTGTAGGGCAGTCTTCTAAAATTTTACCTTGATCCATAAAGATGACACGGCTCGACACTTTACGTGCAAAGCCCATTTCATGGGTGACACACATCATGGTCATACCTTCTTTAGCAAGCTGACTCATGACTTCGAGTACTTCACCTACCATTTCAGGGTCAAGTGCAGAAGTTGGTTCATCAAACAACATGCAAACAGGATCCATACATAAGCCACGTGCTATGGCTACACGCTGTTGTTGTCCACCTGAAAGTTGACCTGGGAACTTATCTTTATGTGCAGATAATCCGACACGATCTAGATATTGTAGTGCCTTCTTGCGTGCTTCTTCGGTAGAGCGTTTAAGGACTTTAATTTGACCAATGGTGAGGTTATCTAAAACAGTCATATGTGGAAATAATTCAAAGTGTTGAAAAACCATACCTACACGTGAACGGAACTTTGCTAGATCTGTTTTTGGATCTTTAAGAGCTGTTCCATCAACAATGATATTTCCTTTTTGAAATGGCTCTAGTGCATTGACTGTTTTAATAAGCGTCGATTTACCTGAACCTGAAGGTCCACAAACTACAACAACTTCACCTTTTTCGATAGAGGTCGTACAGTCAGTTAAGACCTGAAAATCTCCATACCATTTTGAGATGTCTTGAATTTCTATCATTGGCATATTGATTCTCCTTATCGAATAATGGCTATTTTTTGATGTAAACGCTTCACTAAACGAGATAGTGCGAAAGATATAACAAAATAAATGACTGCAACGAGCAGGTAGAATACAGCTTTAGTTTCAGAACCATAGGTGTTGGCGAGTGTGTTTGCATTACCTAAGAAGTCAGGTGCACTAATCACATAAACTAAAGATACGTCTTGAAAAAGAACAATAGACTGCGTCAAAATCACAGGAAGCATATTGCGGAATGCTTGTGGTAATACGACATTTGACATGGTTTGACCGTAGGTAAAACCAAGCGCATAGCCTGCATTCACTTGTCCTTTAGAAACCGATTGAATACCTGAACGTACAATTTCAGAAAAAAATGCGGCCTCAAAAATAGCGAATGTGACCACACTTGAAAATAGTGGGCCATAATAGGTGTGATATTGAAAATCAAAAAACTTTGGCAATAAGAAGTAGAAAATAAAAATGACTTGAATTAGTGGAACACCACGGAAGAAGTCAACGTAGAATTTGGCAAAACCACTTGCAAGTTTATTATTCGAAAGTCGCATCATTGCCAATGGGGTACCAATCAAAATACCACCGATGATCGAAAGTACAGTCACGGTAATGGTAAATTTGAAACCTTGAATCAGTGTGGTAATGACATCTTCATTTTGTAGAATACTAAAATCCATGCTTATTTACCTCCTGAGCCAAGACCGGGTACGGCCATACGTTTTTCGATCCAACCCATTAAGTATTTAATCGCATAAGTAATCACGAGATAAACTGGGGTGGAGAGGATTAAAATCACAATATCTTGTGAAGTTTCTTCTCGCATTGTTTTGGTATAAGCAAAGAAATTTAAAACGCTTAAAGCAAATAAGACGGCAGAGTTCTTAAATACATTCATTGCTTCAGAAGTCAGTGTCGGCCAAACAATACGGTAGGCAACAGGTAAAATGACATAACGATAGCTTTGGTTTTGAGTCAAGCCAATCGCAAAAGCAGCATTTTTTTGACCTTGTGAAACGGTACTAATCCCTGCGCGAACCTGTTCTGCGATACGTGCAGCGGTGTAAAGTCCTAATGCAAAAACACCAATAATCGCAGGATTATCATTAAGAATATTTTGCCACCAACCGCCTGCAACCATTTCTCCACTGCCTGTACTCATGCTGAGTGGTAAAAGTTGTGGGAATACAAATGCCCAGAAGAAGAGTTGAACGATGAGCGGGATATTTCGGAATAGTTCAACGTAGCATGTGCCTATAAAAGCCAAAGGCTTACTTGGCAGGGTACGTATGATTCCAATTAAAGAGCCAAGTAAAAAGGCAATTATAAATGCAGCAAATGCTGTCCACAGCATTGTCCATACACCAGAACCGAGTATTTGTAACCAAGTCGGTGCATCTGCAATAGGAGAATAACTTTCACCACCAATCGCTTTACAGATGGATTCAGCCCAAGCGGCTTTATCTTCCCCATATTCGTTTGATGCTAAACAATAAGCAGTCCAATTAAGTGAGCCAACTGACATGTGTGCTCCTTGAGTAAATTATTTTTTATCATTAAATAAGCCAAAGCATAGAAAATGCTTTGGCTCTATTGTTAAATTAAGAAAAGATTAATTAATCCCTTTATCGTTCGGTGCTGCTTTTAATTTATTGTAAGAGGTACTCATTGGCATATTGAGGTTGATATTTTTTGGTGGAATTGGAGATTGGAACCATTTTTTGTAAAGGGCTGCCATTTGACCATTTTTCCACATACCCGTCACGACTTTATCTGCAATCGCTTTGTATGCGGCATCGCCTTTAGGTAGCATAATGCCATAGGGTTCTGAAGACAGAACTGGACCAACAATTTTAAAGTCTTTTGGTTTTGAAGATTTTGCGATTAGTCCTGCAAGAATATTGTCATCCATGACAAAGGCAGCGGCACGACCAGAGGCGACCATTGCAAACGAGTCTGAGTGATCTTTACCATAAACATTGGTGACTTTAACTTGCTCGCCTTTAGCACCCATTTTGATGTATTTATCAGAAGTTGTACCTTGGGTTGTAGCAACGGCTTTCCCGTTTAAGTCACCTAAATCTTTGACAGTTGAATTGGCTTTAACCGCCATACGTACTTCAGTTGCATAGTAGTTGGTTGAGAAACTAACTTGTTGCTGACGTTGAATCGAGTTTGTGGTTGTACCACATTCCATATCGATATTACCTGCTAACATTTCAGGTATACGCGTTGATGAAGTAACGGCTTTATATTCAACTTTTAAGTTTGGAAGTTTTAAATCTTTTTTTAGTGTATTGGCGAAGTTATTACAAATATCAATCGCATAACCCATTGGTTTACCACCAACGATATAAGAGATTGGATCGGAAGATTCGCGATAACCAATGACAACTTTACCTGATTGCTTAATTTTAGCGATGGTATCTGCTTGAACTGTGGTAAATGCACCGCCTGCCAAAATAACACCTAGGGTAGAAGCAAGTACTTTGGTCGATAATTTTTTCATCATGAAATCTCCATTTCTAATACTGATGTATAACCGTGATTATTAAATTTTTCGCTTAATCTTTATTCAAAATTCATACCATATTCAAAAAAAGGTGTATATAAAATAACCCTATAGTTGTTTTATACCGTCCTTAAGAATAAGTAAAGCTAAAAAAAGACTGAGTGAATGCCATCCAATTGCATTCATAATTTCTTTATTCTGAATTTATTTTATTTGAAATCGTTCAATTGAACAGGGGATTTGGCATTTATTCATTTGATAATATTTTGAGATCTATTTTTAAAAATGATATGTGAACACGTTTAAATGGTGCTTCAAAAGATTGATAAATCAGAAAAACAAAAAATAATTTAAATTTTGTTAAATTAAAGTTATTGAAAATAATAAATATATTTCAGTTTTATTAAAAATATATATTTAAATAACTTCTTTTCAATATGGGGTAGTTATGTTATAAAAATATCAGGCACGTTTTTTGCTTAATAATTACACTGCTGAGGGGATGTTGTTTATGAAGTTATCGCTGGGACTTAAAGTATCGAATTCTTTGTCCTTAACCCCTCAATTGCAACAAGCGATTCGTCTATTACAGTTATCCAGTTTAGAGTTGGAACAAGAAGTTCAATTACAATTAGAAAGTAATCCGCTGCTTGAACAAGTAGAAGAAGAGACACCGACTCAAAGTCTTGAACAAATCATTGATCATCCAACAACAGATTTAACGCATGAACTAAATGCAGATCATCTACCGAATGAATTGCCTGTAGATACAGATTGGGATGACGTTTATACCCATCAATCCTCTGCAATGGAAATGCCTGAATTTGAAGAGCGAGAAGACAATCGACAAGGTCATACCAGTTTAAAGCAACATGTTTTAGAGCAAGTAAATTTACTCAATTTTTCCCAAATTGATCGTTTGATTGCGCACTGTATTGTAGATGCATTGGATGATAAGGGTTTTCTTGATGAGACTTTGGACGAGGTGCTTGAAGCAGTACAGCATCTTTTAGATCAAATGGATTATGAGGAAGAGGTTGAGTTAGATGAGGTTGCTGTTGTCTTGAAACACATCCAGCGCTTAGATCCTTTGGGTGTTGGAGCACGAAATTTGGTTGAATGTTTATATATTCAATTGGATGTACTGCCTCAACATACTTTTGCACGTCCAGAAGCGTTGATGTTGCTCAAACATTACGAACTGCTGATTGCGAATGATTTAAACAAGCTGATTAAACAAACTGGATTTAAATTGGAGCAGCTTAAATCAGGGATTGAACTTCTAAAGACTTTACAAGCTTATCCTGGTTTGGCATTTGAAGAAAAAGAATCTGATTATCAAATTCCAGATGTGGTTGTTTCGAAGAAAAATGAGTCATGGCATGTCCAACTTAACCCAGATATTTTGCCAAAATTAAGAATTAACTCTTTTTATTCAAATATGATTCGTCGTGCAGATCAAAGTGCTGATAATCAGTATTTGCGTAATCAAATGTTAGATGCGAAAAACTTTATTAAAAGCGTCGATGAGCGCCATAAAACATTATTAAAAGTTGCGACGTGTATTGTTGAAAATCAGCGTGAGTTTCTAGAAATCGGCGCGGAAGGCATGAAGCCACTGGTTCTTCGTGATGTTGCCGAGGAAGTTGAATTACATGAATCGACAGTTTCTCGTGTAACCACCAATAAATTTTTACTCACACCCCGTGGATTATTTGAGTTGAAATATTTCTTTTCAAGTCATGTGGGGACGACGACAGGTGGGGAAGCATCTTCAACAGCGATTCGTGCAAAAATTAAAAAATTGATCGCAGATGAAAATCCGCGTAAGCCATTGTCAGATAACTCATTAGCTAAAATGTTGAATGAAGATGGAATTGATGTTGCGCGTCGTACGGTGGCAAAGTACCGAGAATCGTTACATATTCCAGCATCTTCTGATCGAAAAGTCTTGATCTAAATTTTGAAGTGTGATTATTTTAGAGATTCATTATGACGAAATAATGAATCTTTTTTATTCTACTTTTTATTGTATGAGGCAAGTCGAAATGGTTTCATGAATGTAATGTAGCGCATCCCGAATTGATCGCTCTGTCATGTCATATTTCGACTTTGACTGGTTCACATCCTATAACGGAGAGGGAAAGACGTATGCAAATTACAATTCGCGGACATCATTTAAGTATCACTCCAGCTATTGAAGAGAGTATTCGAGGTAAATTTTCTGAAATGACCAAACACCTTGATCAGGTGAATAGTATGCAGGTGAAACTTACTAAAGATCATCAAGTGGATAAGCGCTCTAAAAAGGGTAGTGCGAATCATATTGCGGAAGCGATTGTGCGCTTACCGGGTGTGGAATTATTTGCCCAAGCCTCTGGTGATGATATGTATGCTTCAATTAAAAAGTTGACTGAAAAAATTAAAAAACAACTTACGCGCTATCGTAAAATGCAGATGGAATACCAACCATTAGCAGTTTGAGAATGAATCCTATAGAATTCTAAGGAAGAGGTTGATAAACCTCTTTTTTATTATTCAAATTTTATAAAAAAACGGATGTGTAGTTATGTTTGTTGAGGGGATTGTTAAAACCTACAATGTAGAAAAAGGTTTTGGTTTTATTAGTGTTGAAGGGGAAAATAAAGACATCTTTTTTCATATAACAAATTGTCCTAATAAGCATGTTGAACCGAAGCAAGGGGAGCGCTTCAAATTTAGAGTTATTAATGAAAATGGCAAGCCTAAAGCGGATAATATTATTCGATTGGATTTAAAGGTTGAAAGTGTAAGGCATACCCCACAAAGTCGTGCTTTATCTAGAGAGCAAGGATATCGTAAAAATAATGATGATAAAAGTAATTCAGGCAGTGGCTCTGGATTTATGATCCTTGGGCTGTTGGTAATCATTGGGTTGGTTTATGCTATTTATAATAAATATCAACGAGTAGATTTGGCAGGACAGGTCTCGAACCCTATTGAAACAATTGCAGAACTATCTACAAACTCTAATCCAAATGGATATCGCTGTGATGGTCGTGTTCATTGTTCAGAAATGAACTCAAGAGAGGAGGCTCGTTGGTTTGTTCGTAACTGTCCTGGAACAAAAATGGATGGGAACAATGATGGTGAGCCATGTGAAAGAGACTCTCGATGGTAGTAAATAAGTATTATTGGATATGATTAACCTCTTTTTTTATAGATTAATTGTATGTCCTAATGAATTAAATTACCGACTTATAGTAAAATAGGCGGTTTTTACACTAATGATCGTCCCATAAGAGGTCTTTGCAATGAATAGTGAACAGCTCACTGAAATTTTAACAGCTGCTTTCCCTGCTGCTGATGTTGCTGTAAGTGGACAAGGTGGGAAGTTTGACCTCCGTATTGTAGATGATCAGTTTGAAGGTAAGAGAACTGTTGCACGCCAACAGTCTGTATATGCTCCGCTGAATGAATATATTAAAAGTGGCGAAGTTCATGCAGTGACAATTCGCGCAATGACAAAAGAAGAATGGCGCAAAGCTAGTCTTTTCGGAGCTTAAGGTTTAATGGATAAGTTTTTAATTACTGGTGGTGCGAAGCTTGAAGGTGAAGTTCGTATTTCTGGGGCAAAGAATGCAGCACTTCCTTTACTCGCTGCAATGATCTTGGCTGATAGCCCGATTACACTGCGCAATGTACCAAATTTAAAAGATGTAAATACATTGGTGAAATTGATCAGTGGATTAGGCGTAACGATGACCTATGAAGGTGATACGGTAACGGCTGATGTATCTACTCTAGACAATCAATTTGCGCCTTACGAACTTGTAAAAACCATGCGTGCATCTATTTTGGTGCTTGGTCCATTATTAGCGCGCTATGGTAGTGCACAAGTATCACTTCCAGGTGGTTGTGCAATTGGTTCTCGCCCTGTAGATCAGCATTTAAAAGCTTTAGAAGCTTTGGGTGCACAGATTGAGGTCGAAGCGGGTTATGTACATGCTAAAGTCGACGGTCGTCTTAAAGGTGGCGAAGTTGTCTTTGATATGGTGACGGTTGGCGGTACAGAAAATATTCTGACTGCTGCAGTACTTGCAGATGGTGTAACCACAATTCGTAATGCAGCACGTGAACCTGAAATTACTGACCTTGCGCAAATGCTCATTAAAATGGGTGCGAAGATTGAAGGTTTAGATACAGATACACTCGTAGTAACGGGTGTTGAGAGTCTACATGGTTGTGAATATTCAGTTGTAGCAGATCGTATCGAAACAGGTTCATACTTAGCTGCTGCTGCGATTACGGGTGGTCGTGTAAAAACGACACATACAGACCCATTATTGATGGAAGCTGTACTTGATAAATTCGAAGAAATGGGCGCGGAAGTGACCCGTGGTGACGATTGGATCGAACTGGATATGATGGGCAAGCGTCCGAAAGCTGTGAGCTTTCAAACCCTTCCACATCCAGAGTTTCCAACAGATATGCAAGCTCAATTGATGGCAGTGAATGCGATTGGTCGTGGTTTTGCAACGATTTCTGAAACGATTTTTGAAAATCGTTTTATGCATGTACCTGAATTGTCACGTATGGGTGCGAACATTCAGGTTGAAGGTAATGATGCAGTGGTTACAGGCGTGGAAAAACTTTCTGCTGCACCTGTGATGGCGACAGATTTACGTGCTTCTTTCTCTTTAGTTCTAGCAGCATTAGCGGCTGATGGAGAAACTTTGATTGATCGTATTTATCACATCGATCGTGGTTATGAAGATATTGAAGCAAAATTACAAGGTATTGGTGCCCAAATTAAGCGAGTAAGTTCATGAGCGATATGAGAAACGATGATCCGAATTTTGATGTAATGGGAAATTTTGATCATGGTTTAACATTGGCTTTAAGTAAAGGTCGTATCTTAAAAGAAACACTTCCTCTACTTGAAACCGCTGGAATTAACTTACTGGAAGATCCAGATAAATCACGTAAGTTAATTTTTCCGACAACACACAAACACGTACGTATTTTGATTTTACGTGCATCTGATGTACCGACCTATGTGGAAAATGGTGCAGCGGATATTGGTGTTGCAGGTAAAGATGTGCTGATGGAACATGGCGCGCAAAATGTTTATGAGCCTTTAGACTTGAAAATTGCTGTATGTAAGTTGATGACAGCAGGTAAAGTTGGCATGGTTCGTCCGAAAGGTCGTTTAAAAATTGCCACTAAATACGTGAACTTAACCCGTCAATATTATGCAAGTTTAGGCGAGCAAGTAGATGTGATTAAGCTTTACGGTTCAATGGAACTTGCACCTCTAGTGGGTTTAGGTGATTACATTGTAGACGTTGTGGATACAGGTAATACCTTGCGTGCCAATGGTTTAGAACCGCTTGAAGAAATTTGCAAAGTGTCTTCACGTTTAATCGTGAACAAAGCGAGCTTTAAACGTAAGCAAGCTTTACTTAATCCGATTCTTGCTCAGCTTGAACAGGCTGTTGAAGATCGTGAAAATGCGAAAAAAGCTTAATCTGTATTAAGTTTTTATAAGCCGTCCGAAAGGGCGGTTTTTTTATCACTGTTTTAGGGTAATACAGTAAGATTGAATTTTGATGATTTGGGATGCTTGATTAAACTCGTAAATGTCACAAGCGGAGATCTTTGTGGTTTGATCACTAGATTGAAAGCTCGCTTGTCCTTGTATAATAATAAATGGATCTGTTAAATGAATCTGATCCAATTCAAAATGATGAGTAACACTTTGAAAATAACTTTCTATTTTTTGTGTTTGCTCTATTACAGCAAGCTTGCCTGAAAAAGTACTCTCTCCAATAACATTCCAGAGGATTTCATCATCTAGATATTGAAAAATTTGACTAAATTGACCTAAAGAGAAGTGCTTTGCGATGTCGATATTATTCATGATAATCACTTTTTATTGGAACTTTTGGAATTATTCTAGTGTGCTTACTAGTGAGTTTATCAATAAAATCAAAAGTAAATATTCATTAAACTAGCATGATTGAACGTTGAATCTTATCCACAATAGCAAGGAAACAAGGTAAACTAAAGCTACCCTTTATTATTCATTGTGGATAAATTGATGCGACGTTTATCGACTCAAGATCAAAATTTCAAACAAGTCTTTGCTGACTTATTGGCTTTTGAAACTGTGAGTGACCCAGAGCTTTTAAAAACCGTAGATCAAATCATTGCAGACGTACGTCAGCATGGTGATGCTCATGTTCTTAAACTTACTCAACAGTTCGATCGACATCCAGCGCATCAATTCTCAGACTTAGAGTTGACACAAGAGCAACTGAAAGCAGCATTTGAAGGATTAACCACGGAAGTGCGTGAAGCTTTGGAAATGGCTGCGAATCGTGTTCGTGAATTCCACCAAGCTCAAAAACAAGATGGCTGGACCTATGTCGATGCACTCGGCAATACACTAGGTCAAAAAGTAACGCCATTAGATCGTGTAGGTATTTATGTTCCGGGTGGTTTGGCTTCTTATCCATCTTCAGTTTTGATGAATGCCATTCCAGCTCATGTTGCCGGTGTGCCTGAAATTATCATGGTTGTACCGGCACCAAATGGTGATCTCAATCCATTGGTTTTAGCAGCAGCTCATTTAGCAGGTGTGAGTCGTGTCTTTACGATTGGTGGTGCGCAAGCAGTTGCGGCATTGGCTTATGGTACGGAAACGATTCCTTCAGTTGATAAAATCACAGGTCCGGGTAACCGTTTCGTTGCTGCGGCAAAACGTGCAGTGTTCGGTCAAGTCGGCATTGATATGATTGCTGGACCTTCTGAAATTTTAGTCTATGCGGAAGGTGACAATAATGCAGAATGGTTGGCAATGGATCTATTGTCACAAGCTGAGCATGATACTGTTGCACAAGCGGTATTCATTACACCTGATGAGCAACTGCTAAATGACGTTGCACAGTGGATTGAAAAGCATTTAGAAGCTTTACCAAAGGCAGATATCGCACGTACTTCAATTGAGAATCGTGGTGCATTGGTTTTAGTTAAAGATCGTGCGGAAGGTGTAGACTTAATTAACCAAGTTGCGCCTGAGCATTTGATGTTGTGTTTAGATGAAGCTGAAGCAATGTCAGAAGACATCCGCCATGCAGGTGCAATTTTCATGGGGCGTTTTACACCTGAAGCCATTGGTGATTATTGTGCAGGTCCAAACCATGTCTTGCCAACCTCGGGTACTGCACGCTTTTCATCTCCATTGGGTGTTTACGACTTCCAAAAACGTTCAAGCTTGATTATGTGTTCACAACAAGGTGTGAAAACACTTGCTAGAACAGCGGATATTTTGGCGCAACAAGAGAACTTAGATGCTCATGCGCGTTCAGCACGCTACCGTTATCAATAAGCATTCAACATGACACGAGGGCTGATTGATCAGCCCTTTTTTGAGACAAAATTTGAGCCAAAATTCGAGATAATAAAATGAATATTAGCACTGAACAGATGCGTTTTTGGAGTCCTGAAGTACGAGAATTAGACCCGTATACACCAGGCGAACAACCAAAAATTCAAAATATTTTAAAATTGAATACCAATGAAAATCCATATCCGCCGTCACCTAAAGTTGTAGCAGCGGTGCAAGCGGTTTTGGAAAATTCAGCAGATGTATTACGTTTATATCCAGATCCAGATGCGACTGAATTAAAACAAGCCATTGCAAAACAACAGCATGTTCCTGTGGAAAATGTCTTTGTTGGAAATGGATCAGATGAAGTATTAGCACATATCTTTAAAGCATTTTTTGTACAAGATAAGCCGATTCTTTATCCAGATATTACCTATAGTTTCTATCCTGTTTACAGCCAATTTTTTGGTCTAGTAACGAAGACTAAAATTATTCCATTGAATGATGATTTTGAAATTAATGTTGCGGATTATAAGCAACCAAATGGCGGAATTATTATTACCAATCCGAATGCGCCAACCAGTATTGCATTAGGATTATCTGCGATTGAGGAAGTACTTCAAGCGAATCCAGATTCAGTTGTGGTGATTGATGAGGCTTATGTTGATTTTGGTGCAGAATCAGCGGTGTCATTGGTTGAAAAATACGACAATTTAGTCGTGTGTCAAACAACGTCAAAATCACGTTCTTTAGCAGGGCTACGTGTTGGCTTTGCAATCGCACAACCACATTTGATTGCAGCCTTAGAAGCGGTGAAAAACAGCTTTAACTCATATCCAATTGATCGTTTTGCGATAGCCGCTGCCGTAGCTTCATTTGAAGATCAGGCTTATTTTGAAGCACAAAATAATAAGGTGATTGCTAGTCGTGAAAAGTTAGTGGCTCAACTGACTGAAATTGGTTTTAAAGTATTACCGTCGAGTGCAAATTTTATTTTTGCTTCATTGCTAAATAAAGATGCAGGTGAATTAGCCGCTCAATTACGTGAACATGGGATTATTGTGCGCTATTTCAATAAGCCACGTATTAATCAATTTTTAAGAATCACAATTGGTACTGATGAGCAAAACCAGCGTTTGGTTGATACCTTAAAAAATTCAATTTTAGCTTAATTTAGAGTCTAAAATACTGATAGTTAGGGTATCTCAAACCACTAACTCCTAAATTGTGATTTTGAGTTAATTATAAAAAAGCGAATCAAGAGATTCGCTTTTTTATTACACTGATAAAGTATCAATGCTATTGGGAGTTAGATGCATAATAGGTGTTGATTAAATCTAATAGTGCCGAAACTTTATCAAAGCATTCTTGGTATTCAGCTTCACACTCAGAGGAAATTGTAATTCCACCACCTGCCCAGATTGAAACATTGTCAGCTTGTTTTTGAATGGTACGAATCAAAATATTCCAAGAACCTGTTCCATCATAATTAAAATAACCCATTGAGCCACAATACGCACCTCTAGGTGAACCTTCTAGTTCTTGAATGATTTGCATGGCTCTGATTTTGGGTGCACCTGTGATTGATCCACCTGGTAAGGCAGACATGAGAACCTCAAATGGATGTGCTTCTTCTTTTAATGTCGCACGAACCTCACTGACCATATGATGAACTTGATTAAATGATTCAATATCAAAAAGTTTTGTAGTTTTAACAGAGCCAATCTCTGCATACACACTTAAGTCATTTCTGAGTAAATCCACGATCATCACATTTTCAGCTTGATCTTTTTTTGAGTCGATCAGTTTTTGCTTGGATATTTGATCTAGCACTGGATCTGCACAGCGAGGCATTGTGCCTTTGATGGGTTTAGTAATGATTTCGCGATTCGGCTTAAAATCAATAAACAGCTCAGGAGAACAACTCAGTACTTCAAAATCATCTAATTTTAAATAACCAGAATAGGGCGCGTTGGTTAATGCCCAAAATTGTTCTGCTGTTTCAATCAATAAGCCTTTTGCTTGCGCTCGAAATTCTTGAGTTAAATTAATTTGATAGCAGTCGCCTGCCAAAATATAGTCTTGAATTTTTTGAAAGGCGGTCTGATATTCTGTTTTTGACCAACGTGCTTCACATGGTGTGAGCATTTGAAATACTTGATGATCTGTTTTTGTACTAGAGTGAAGTAAGTCTATTATGAGCTCAAAAATTGATTCGGCATTTATCTCGTGACTAACAAAAATCCATGATGAATTTTCATATCGAATAAAACTGTCATATTGACCAAGATAAAATTGAGGTTGAGACTTTACTTCACTTTTCACTGATTGTTCAGCAGCATGGTTATAATCTACAAATCCAATGTACCCACCTTGAAATAGGTTTGATGATTGAATGGTTTCAGCTTGACGAAATTGAACAAAATGTTGAATCGAATTGATCGTTGAATTTTTATGATAATAGTGAAGTTCATCTCGTTTGAAACACGTTAATTCCGACTCACTCATCAACAAATATTGATGAGGTAAAAAAGCAATCACAGGATTTGAATCATTTTCTAGGTAAACCAGACCCAATAATGGACTTAATTTTTCTAAAATTTGTGCTTTAGAATAATGGTCTATTCTTAAGTTTTTTGAAAATAAATAAGAGCTTAGAGAGTGTGAGATGTTTTGCATTATCTCGGGAGATGCTACCATAAAGTTACTACCAAATCACATAATCGCCGTTTATCGGGAATGGGTCATATTTTAAAAAGAGTGGTTGAACATAAGATAGCATAAGGTTAATTTAATAATGCAAATCGGACTGCTCAAGGATAGAAGTTTCAGCTGTACAAAAAACAAAAAACAGTCGAAGCGCGGAGAGTGGTTAAAAATGAAAAAAAATGCTCTTGGGAGAGTACAAATGAAATTATTTACTAAACTTGCTTTGGTTTCATCTATCGCTGTTAGTGCAAATGCTATGGCTATGCAAGCAATGGATGATGCTTCTCTTAGTTCTACGACTGGTCAGGATGGTATCAATATTGGTATTAAACTTGATGGTGGTGAAATTACAGTTGATCAACTTTATATCCATGATAATGACGGTTTGGCTGCTGGTACCAATGGCGGTACGGGTTTAGCAGGTACGATTGTAGTGGGTAATGGTACTGGTCCAGGTGTAAAAATCACGCAAACTGATCCGAATACAAATTTATTGGATCTTGTGATTGACTCTGACGCTGGTACAGGTGCGAATGGTGCATTTATTAACGTTGCCGCAGCAATCACTGGATTAAAAGCTGAAATTGGTTCAATTGGCGTTGCTAAAGCTGGTGCTAAAAATGGTGTAGTTCGTGGTGTTGTTGAAGGTAGTACGAACGAAATTTTGACAGGTTTAACGTTAACACTGGGCTCAGTAGGTGCAAACATCCAACTAGGTGCTACACCTCAAGGCGCAATGATCGATCTTAAGTCTGAAATTGCCGGTGGTTTGCAGTTGTCTAATTTAGGTATTAAAGATAATGCAGGCGGCGGTACAATTCACTTAGGCGATATCCAATTAGTGACTACGGGTAAAACTTCTTTATCTGCTGATGCTAAAATTAGCGTAACACCTACTGGTCTAGCTATTAAACCTGCTGCTCAGAATATGAGTGCTTATATCACTGGTATTCATTTAGGTTCTAAAGATGTTGCTTCAATTGGTGATGTTGAGATTAAAGGCTTAAATATGGGTGGTTCTACCATTACTATTACTGGTCACTAAGATAGATTAAGTCAAAAAACGCGTGTTGATCACGCGTTTTTTTTTCAAAAAGATCAATAAATGGATTTAAATTACTGTATTTTTCTAGAAAAAACGGTATCTTATCAAATAATAAAAAATGCTTTTAAATGTTAAAGAAATACAACGCTAAACATTGGCAATGATTGCCTAAACTAGAAAAGTAAAAAAATATGATAGAAATTACTTTAGGCTCGGTAATTATGTACTACTTTGCCAGCCATGCACTCGATATAAAAGAGAAACCTGCTGAAGCAGTCTATTATTCTGAAATTGCCGATCCTAGAGAAAAATCATTCGGTAGATACCATCGTGAACCAGTCATGATTAAGCCAGCGTTAGAAGATCAATTTAGAGGAATTGTACGTCAAGCTTATGATTATAGTTGTGGGTCAGCTGCATTAACGACTGTTCTAAATGGACATGCTGGACTAAAGCTGACTGAGCAACAAACGATGGAAGGATTATTGCGTTTTGGCGAATATGAACGAATCGTTGAGCGACGTAGTTTTTCTTTACTCGATATGAAACGCTTTGTGACGGCTTTAGGGTATGAAAGCGGTGGTTATAAGGGTGAATTTGACGATCTGATTAAACAGAAACAGCCTGCGATCATTCCTATTCACTATGCAGGATTTAAGCATTTTGTTGTATATAAGGCTTTTAAAGATGGTCGTGTATATGTTGCAGATCCTGCATTGGGTAATATTAGTTTCGATCAAGAACGTTTTAAACAAATTTGGGAAAACAATACTTTATTCTTAATTAACGTTCCTACAGAACAACAACAAAATCTTTTGGCACTACAAGACTCGGATATGAGGCACGTTGAAGATGCCACAATCAACCGCTATGCCTTAGTAGATGCACAGTTTTCAACAGATTATATGAATCGTATTGCGGATAAAGCATCGACTATGCGTAAAGTAATTGACCGTGATCCTAATTCACCTACGTACAATCAGCCAATTACAACGTTTATGCGACTCTATTATAAACGTAAGTAGGAATCTAAAAATAATTCAAATAATAATGGGTAGGACCAAATGAATAATCAATGGATGAGAAAAACACTTTTAGCAGTTAGTATTAATGTGGTTATTGGTGGGGCTTATGCAGCTGAAACCATCGTTACAGACGTCAACGTTGAGGATACTACAGCAAGCGCTGCTGAAGAACTGAGCTCAACGGAAGTTACCGAAGCAGTAGCAAATACTGACGCAATACGTGAATCGGTAAGTAGTAGCACTGAAGTGAGCCCGACTGATGAAACTGCAAGCGATGAATCTAATCAAGTAGTGCAACCAGTATCGCCTAAGCAAGCTGAAGCTTCGATTAATAAAGATGAAACCCCTTCTTTAAAACCTCAAGGCGAAGGGCAGGCAGCCAATGCATTACAACAAAAAGAAGGTGATGCAACACAAGAAACCAACTTACAAGAAGTATTTACTTCAAATGAACGTCAATACTCACTGATTAAGAAGGGTGAAATCACGACTTTTTATGACCTTGATTATTCATATTATCGAGATTCTCAGATCAATGCCTCGATGGATGAAGGTCAGCTGTATCAACTGCGTGTTGATGAAGATGCAAGTCATACCATTACCAATACATTTACAGCGCAGTACGGTGTTCTAGATAACCTGACTCTGAGTGCCTCAGTACCTTTGGTAGCGAAGTCCGATAATCTTAAAGATGCAACGACGGCAGGGCTTGGGGATATTAACTTAGGTGCTCGGTGGGAACCCTTCCCACTAAAGGCCGGTCGTTTACCTCTCATTTTATTTGGTAGTGTTTCTACTAAAACAGGTGACAGTCCTTACGAAATTAATCCAGAAACAGATCTCTCTACAGGTAAAGGTTATTACTCTGTAGGGGTGGGGGCAAGTACACGTAAATATATCGATCCAGTTGTATTATTTGCCTCAGTATCTGCGAACTACGGTTTTAAAGAATCAGGTCTAAATCAAATTCGTGGTGGTGGTAATGGTCAGGGTGAAGGATTAACAGGTACAAATCGAATTTTAGATACATTTGAACCTGGTATTACCGGTGGTTTTTCTTTTGGTTTTGCATACTCGTTTAACTATGACGTTTCTCTCACAATGTCATATCAACAGTCTTTCAATACCAATACATCCTTTACCTATAACACGGGTGAAAAATACAAAGCAGCAGATCAAACCAGTTCAGTATTTGCGATTGCTCTGGGTGTTCGTGTAAATCCCGAAACGATTGTTAATGGAACACTAGGTATTGGTCTTACTGAAGATGCTCCAGATGTATCTCTAGGTTTGTCATTCCCACTCGATATTTTAGGTTTTGCAAAGAAAAAAGCGAATTAATGGAGTTGCGGTATGAAATACCATCGTATACATCCATTAGTTGCCGCAATTGTACTAACGGGATGTAGCACACAAGTTTTTGCTCAACTTGGGCAAAACTTATCAGTCGACGTTCGCTCACTATCTATGGGGAATGCTGTTACAGCAGATCCTCCTGGTATTAGTGCTGTGCATTTTAACCCTGCAGCTTTAACTAAGCTCAAGGGTTTACAGACTGATGTTCAAGGGTTGATTGCAAACTTTGATGTTCAGCGTGAGTTCTCTGCTCCAGGTGGATATGAGGTTTTTGGCTTCTCTGATGATCCTTTGGTTTGTAATGATTCACCAGACAATCCGTCAAGCTTGTGTACAGATTTTAAAGGAACTGTAAGTGGTGATGTGGAATATGCAAGTTTGTATATTCCGATACTGAAGAAGGTGGTTGATCTGGGAGAGGGCTTCCCTGTCGCTGCGCCTACTGCAGGTATTTCCTATAATCCTCCAGGTTCTAAGCTGACCTATGCAACTTCGGTTTATGCACCGATGGTTGCAGGATTTGGTTCAGAAGATGGTAATCCAGGGAACTACATGGGTCAGCAAGTGGCCATGGAGCGGATTACCTATTTATCACCGACTATTGCCTATGAAGTTAATGATGAGCTTTCAATCGGTGGTGGTGTGGGGATGTCATATCAAGCCATTGCACTAAAAACTGATTTACGAATGCCGAATGAGCTCATTGGTGTTTTGCGAATGGTCGATGAATCTGTTTGTGCGCCATTTCGTCAAAATTCAAATATTATTACTGACTTAATGCTTTTTGGTATGTGTAATGCTGATGAAGCCATGAACCCATTTAGTAGTTTTGGTAAAATGGAAGTAGCGCTTGAGCAAAGCTTGAGCCCGAGCTATAACTTGGGTGTTTTATGGGAGCCTACTGACGAGTTCGGATTAGGATTGGTTTACCAAAGCTCGGCAAAAATGCGTTTAAAAGGCAAATACAATATTCAAAATGCCAATGCGCCACGTGAGTTAATTAAAGGTTTAAACTCTTCAGCTACAGGTCAAATTCTTGCTGCTATTTTAGGCTTTCCAAGTTATATAGGTCCAAGCGAGTCGGGCTTATTATCCATGGATTTAGAATATCCCGCGCATTTTCAAGCAGGGATTAAATATAAAATTTTGCCCGATTTACAAGTCAATTTCGACGTTGGTTGGACTGATTTCGCAGCATGGGACAAGTTTAAGTTCGAATTTGATCGTCAAATTAATGCTTTAAAAATTGCTAAACTTTTATCAGCAGATGTAACAGATAAGAGTCTTTCTTTTCCGTTAGGCTTCCAGTCATCTTGGAACTGGGGCATAGGCTTTGAGTATTCAGCCAATGATCGATTAAAGCTTCGAGCTGGATATGAACCTCGAACCAGTGCTATTCCAAACGATAAGCGTAATACCATGGTCCCGATCAATAACGCACAATTGTTTGGTTTGGGTGTTGGATATCGTTTTGATGAAGATACTGATATAGATTTGTCGATTGCTTTTCTAAGAAGCCGTGACAATATTCCTGCTGGTTCGAGTTCGCTTGCAAATGATACGAGTATTAATAATTTACTCTATAACCCTTATGCAGGACTCAATGTATCAACCAATACAAAAGTCACCATTTTAGGCTTGAACTATAGAACGAGATGGTAATGGATAAAAGAAAAAGGATTTTTGCATATTGTTCATTTGTCTGCCTAAGCTTTGGAATTGTTCAGGTTTATGCTGCAGATTTTTATACGATCATTGGTCCAGATGGTCGTCCTATGATTGTTCAGCAAAAAGAAACTAAATCAACCCAAAAAGAATCACCTCGTACGAAGAAAACTGATCAAGCTTATTCTATTGTTGACCAAGATAAGCAGGTTAAGGTAATTGAAGGTAAAGAAAATGCTGAAGAAAAAAATCCAACAAATAGTGCTCAAAAATTAGAAAGTAAAAACGTATCTAAATCACAAATACTATCTAATCCTGCTTTATTAACACCGAAAGAATCCACCACTTATTCTCAAGTTAATACGGACAAGGTGAATCAAGAAAAAACGAATACAACTACTGATGTTAAAGAATCTATGAAAATTGCAGATCATCAGCTGAATCATACGACTCAACAGGAGACGAAAGATAAGCAATCTGAAATGAATTCTAAAAAAGAAAATTCAATAAAATTATCATCTCCGTCAATAAATAAAGATGCTGAAAAAGTTCGAGATCAAGGGACAAGCTCTAAGATTACAATAATTGATGGGATTGAATACGTTGATAACGAATATTTAGAAGATCGTGAATTTAACTTGGAAGGTAAGAAACGTTTTTATATCATGCCTGACTCAAGCGTCGGAGGTACTAGACGTTTTGAAACTGTTGAACGGGAGAAAGGGATATCTAAATCAATTTTTTCTAAATTTTCTAAAAATTCATCTTCAAAAATTGAACCTGTTGTATTGGCTTCAACCTACTACCGCTTGCCTAAGAGTGAAGTTGTACAATCATTAGAACAAACTTGTTTTCAAGGTAAAAAGCTTAACAAGGCTAAATTATTAAGTTTCGATAAGAATGAAATGGGTATTTGGCCAGTTCCTCCAATAAAAGAAAAATTTGTTTATGAAGTAATTAAATTAGATAGTCCAGTAGAGAATATTCATTTTACGTCTTACGCATCTTCACAAAAATCCCCAAGTTATTATTGGCCTTTGGTTGTATTTTTAGATCAGCAAGGATGTGTGATTGAAGGAGTGAGCGGATTTAAAAATGAAAATATTAATTCGACTTCTGTAAGCTATTCAGCTTTAGAAGGCGTGCTGAAGAAACCAGCAGATGCTATGTATTTATTTATGACGCCATTGTCAGAAGCAGTAGATGTTCAAAATGTTCAATTAACCAATAAAGGCCAAATAAAACTCAGTGTTTTACGATAGTTTAGAAGAGTAATAAAAATGATAAATAATTTAAAATTAAAAACAATAATTCCATTTTCATTGTCGGCAATGTGTTTGGCTTTGTCTGCATGTGGCGGTGAGAGTGCAACGATCAATGAAGATCCAAATGCAGGATTTAGTGTTGCCTCCAATGGTTGTAATTGGAATAGCTCACAATGCCAGCCTTTCGTTGTAGCATATCCTGTAGATGGTTTAAATTTTGACTGTAGCTCGGATAAAAATAACCATTTTGCAACCAAGTTTGAAACGAATGTATCTACAGGCGGTTGTAGAATTGGTGATAGCGTACAATTTTATATTAATGGTGTTGATACCAATAAACGAATAGAGCTAGGAGCTGTTAATCTTAGTGAGTTAATGCCTAATAAAGTAAGTCCTCATGCAGTTCAAATTAGTTTGATGGATATTGCAAAAGGCATGACAGGAAAGAGTATAACCAGTCAAAGTAGTACAGATAATACTTATAAGGTTTTATTAGGACTTATCACCATATTACAAGATATCAGTAAAGATGAAGGTACTGCCACGACTAAAACAGATATTCAACTTGTTAAATTAGATGATTTCTTGAAAAATTCAGGTTCATCATCCCAAGCCGTAAAAATTAAAAAAGATTTGGATAAATTAGCTGCTAATGTCACTGTAGCAGACTTTATCGATGGTACGTATATTTCTGATCTCGCAGTTTGGCGAAGTATCGACGCTAATGAGTCAGATGCGATTGTTGTAGCGACTCAATTGTTGAATATTAAAAATGCAGGAACCTATGTAGCTAACTTTTTTGCTTTTCCTACCCCACAAGGGTCATTAGAAGGTTTCAATGGTAAGGATACATCAAATTCGGATATAAAAACCGTCGCTAACCTATATGCGATTACTGATAGAAATGGCTATTCTTTGGGCTACACTATTCAATGGGTAGGTACACCAACAGATAAAGAAGGTTTTGGACGCCTTCAGTTACTTACACAAGTTTCACCGAATAAGCTAGACACGAATTTGAATGAAAGTGATTTAAGTGTTAAAGATTGGATTGATCCTTTAACGAATAAGATTACTAATCCTTTAAAATTTTATAGCGCAACAACTACTTCAGATTCACTAGATATTAATAAAGGCCAGTTATTTAACCAGTTAACAATCCCTGGAAATAAATTTGTTTATAACGGCGTGACTAATACAACGCATGATCCTAGTGATAGTGTATATGGAGCTTGGATCCAAAAAAATGGAACGAGAAACTATAGCGGATCGATTGATATTTCAAAGGTATCACCATTAACTTATCTTGATGGGCGTGTTTTTCAAGATAATGCTCAATATAAATTTCCATTATATTTAAATCTAACATTTGGATTTGATCATGTAGATTTGAAAAATGATAAAATCATATTGGGTATTGTGATTGATAAAAATGGAAATATAAAAACTAATCTTGCTAGCAATGCTAAGTTAGAAAAGAACAATATAGCCCCAAGTTGTCCAAATAACCCAGTTCCGCAATATCGCATTGGTACATTGGGAACTTCTAATCCAGACGATAACTCTATAACTGTTCGAATGATTCTTGCAAATAAAGTGTTTGGAGCACTTGATGGTGCAATTATTGGATTGAATACAGATTTACAGAATACTAGCGGTCTTACAACTCAGAATATGGCTTATAGTTCAGGTGTTAAGATCAATTTACCTAAATCTAGTAACGGTAATTTTACGATTACAGATTTTACCCAAGGGTCGACGCAAGCATCTTGGTTAAATATGTTTGCATCTGCCCAAGCTATTTATAATGCAGGTAAGAACAATACTACGCTTACTTCTGACCAATTGAATTTAGCTAAATTAAATTCAGGTAAAATTACAGCAATTGAAAAGCTAAACTGTTCTTAATCTATGAGTTTTAACTTTCTGTTCAAATAAAAAATCCCTCAAATGAGGGATTTTTTATTTGAACGAGTATTAACCTGTATGATCCAATCGTGTACCCAATGTTTCAAGATGATTTGGAAATGTATTGGTTTTACGATCTTCAAAATAATGCTTAAGTGTACGTTCAACGCTTGGGAATGCTAAATCATCCCATGGAATTTCGTGTTCTTCAAATAGTTTACTTTCAATGGTTTCATCACCAGCGCCAAATTGACCTTCGATTAATTTGGATTTGAATAATACGTAAATCTGACCGATACGAGGGATATTGTACATACAATAAAGTTGTTCAATCTCAACTTCTGCCTCTGCTTCTTCTCGTGTTTCACGAGCAGCACCTTGTTCCATGGTTTCAAACAATTCCATGTAGCCTGCTGGAAGTGTCCATAGACCATAACGTGGTTCGATTGCACGTCGGCAAAGCAACACTTTATCTTCCCAAATGGCCAAAGCACCACAAATCACTTTAGGATTAACATAGTGAATCGTTTTACATTGCGTACAGACTTGTCGAACTTTGTGATCGCCTAAAGGGATTTCTTCTTGGGTAGGTTGTCCGCAGGCAGTACAGAAACGCATAAGCTTCATTGAAATGATGAGATAACTCAGCATAGCTTAAAAAAATGAGTTACGCATCATTTATAGCCTTGTGTATAAAATTTCATATATGATGTTAAAACAACAAAAAAGAGATTTGAGTTATTGAGAATGACGGATCAACCTTTAACGCAACTTCTACAACAACGACTACGTTTTGCAAAACGTGTGCAAGATGCACATGCAGCTGTACTTATCGCGATTACCAACGAAGATGATCCTAAAATTTTGCTGACTCGCCGTTCGATTTACATGAATAATCATGCTGGAGAAGTATCTTTTCCAGGTGGAAAACGTGATCCGAACGATACCAGTAATATTGTCGTAGCTTTACGTGAGGCATGGGAAGAAACAGCACTTAATCCATTCGATGTGACCTTGTTGGGGGATCTTCCGATGGAGCGTTCAAAGACAGGTATTTTAGTTAAACCTGTAGTTGGACTGATTCCGCCTACCGTTAATTTAACAGCACAACCGAGTGAAATTGATCGGATCTTTTTTGCCTCACTCAAAGATATGATGTATGCCAATCCGATGCCTTATGAAGTACGTTTGGCTAAACAATCGATCTATTTCCCAAGTTTAAGAATTGAAAATGAAATCGTGTGGGGGCTTACCGCTCGTATTTTGATTTCGTTATTTCAATATGGATTGGATTACAAAAAGAGTTGGCCGTTTTTATTGAATTCGCCAAACTTTAAATCATCACTTTTTAAGCCAAAGTAAGATATTTGAAATTAACGTTTAAATATCAAAAAACGAATAATAAGCTAAATGGATAAAGCGGCGAGAGCCTATTTAAAATCATCATAAGGAAAAAAGAAAATGATGTACACCTTTCAAGGAATGTCACCAAAAGCCATGTATGAACCGTGGGATGGATGGGTTGCTGAGAATGCAACGGTGATTGGTCAAGTCGAACTTGGACAACAGGTGAGTATTTGGTTTGGTGCGGTAGTTAGAGCAGATAATTGTAAAATTAAAATCGGTGATTTTAGTAATGTCCAAGAAAATGCCGTACTGCATACTGATCATGGGATTGAACTCAATATTGGTGAATACGTGACGATTGGACATCAGGCGATGTTGCACGGTTGCACCATCGGAGATAACTCTCTGATTGGTATCAATGCTGTGGTACTGAATAAGGCAGTGATTGGTAAGAATTGTATCATTGGAGCCAATGCACTTATTCCCGAAGGGAAAGTAATTCCTGATAATTCTTTGGTGATGGGGTCTCCTGGGAAAGTCGTGAAGAGTTTAGATGAGTTTGCAGAAACCAAACTTAAGATGAGTGCATTGCATTATGCAGCACATTATAAAAATTTTATTCATCTCGAAAAATTTGAGTTTTAATCTCATCGCAGATAAATCTTATTTAAGCTAAATTTTTTCAGAGGGTTTGAAATATTTATAAATATCGTTTGTGGAAAATGCTGATTACTTTTTATTTCTAAGTGAATGAGAAGTGTAAATATCAGCATTTCGTCGAATAGAATCACTCGCTTGAACAAAATGAGTGGAGTATCATAGCGTCATTTTAACGATGTATAGGTTCATGCATGAAATTGCTTGCACTAGAAACTGCAAATGAGCAGTGTTCGGTTTCGTTAATAGATGATAGCCAAACATTATTTTTTCAGCATGATGCTCGTGCCAAAGCTCAGACTCAAACCATTCTCCCAATGATTGAGCAAGGTTTTAAAACAACTCAAATTTCTGTGTCTGATTTGACCGCAATTGCATTCAGCCGCGGACCGGGTTCATTTAGCGGTGTGCGAATTAATGCTGCTGTGACGCAGGCTTTGGCATGGTCAAATGATTTGCCTGTTATTCCTGTATCAACTTTGCAGGCTCTTGCACAAGCTGCCTATCGTGAGCAAGGATTGAATCAAGTCACCGCCGTAATTGATGCACGTATGCAAGAAGTGTATATCGCCAGTTTTAAATTGGACGATCAACAGATCATGCAAGCGGAAGATGAAGAAAAGCTTTTAAGCTACAGCGATGCAGAACAATATCAACAATATACGCTCATCGGTTCTGGTGCGACATTAGTGGATGCACAAGCGACTGAATATAAAAGTATTGCAGCATCGGCAGAAGATATTGCAACGATTGCAAGACAACATGCGCTGAAAGAAAATTGGGTCAGTGCTGAACTGGCTTTGCCAGTGTATTTACGAGATGATGCATGGAAAAAGATTGCGGATCAAAAGAAACAATAATTTGGTTTGTTTAATATGAGCCAAGCTCATTGATCCAATGATGATGAAGAAAAGTTAAAATCAAATAAGTGATAAAAAAGGGTATCTATGGATATTTTACTGCTGCTGAAAGCGGCGATTATGGGTATTGTTGAAGGTATAACCGAGTTTTTACCCATCTCAAGTACAGGTCACTTGATTCTTGCATCCGAGTTAATGAACTTCTGGACCAAGGACAAGAGCGATGTTTTTGTTATTGCGATTCAAATGGGCGCGATTGCAGCAGTAATTTATGAATATTGGTCTCGTCTTTGGGGCGCTGCGACTGGTATGTTTACAGGTGAAGAGCAGGGCAAAAGATTGGGCATTGGCTTGATCTTGGCATCGATTCCTATCGTTTTGGTGGGGTTAACTTTTGGTCAAACCGTTAAAGCATTTTTATTTAATGATGTTGCGATTGCGATTGGTTTAATCGTTGGTGGTTTGATCATTATCTGGATTGAAAAGAATCCACCTGTTGTTAAAGCCGAAGAAGTTGAAAATATGACTTATAAAGACATGATCTGGGTGGGTTTAATCCAAGTCCTGTCTTTGATTCCAGGAACTTCGCGCTCTGGTGCTACCATTATCGGTGCAATGTATTTAGGTGTTTCACGTAAAGCTGCGACAGAGTTTTCGTTCTTTTTGGGTATTCCTGTGATTATTGGTGCAGGTCTACTTGATTTATATCAAAGTTATGATGTGTTTGAAACGAGTCAAGATTGGGCGGTTTTAACAACCGGCTTAGTGGTGTCATTTGTTTCAGCATTGATTCTGATTCGCGTTTTAGTCGCGTATGTTGCGAAGCGTGATTTTATTATTTTTGCATGGTATCGCATCGTTTCTGGTTTGGTTATTTTATTGTTTGCATATACAGGTTGGAAGTTATGGTAAGCGAAATGCGCTTATTTGTAGAACAAGACTTTCAAGAGAAAGCACAGCAGTTTTCTGCTGTGCTTTCTTCTCGTGGGGTGTCTGTTAATTTAGAAGTTGTTGAAAAACTCAATGCACGTTTTTTTCGACTCAATCCTGAGTTAGCACTCTGTGTTGATCAAGATGGACTGTGGTTATGTGCCAATGGCATGAAAATGCAACCTGATTGGCAAGCAGAAGTAGGGCGTTTAAAACGTGCAAGTTTAAAATCTGAAATGATCGCACGCGCCTGCAATTTAGCTGAAAAGCCCAAGCTGATTGACGCAACAGCTGGATTGGGACATGACAGTTTATTAATGGCATATCTAGGCGCAGAAGTAACCTTAGTGGAGCGTCACCCGATTTTATTTACATTATTGGAATCGACCAAAAGCCAAGTTGAAAATGATCCTGTATTGGCAAGCACGGTTGCACGCATTCACTTAGTTTTTTCTGATTCAGCTGATTATTTAGAACATCAAATTGCACAGCAGCACGAAGTTGATGTGGTTTATCTCGATCCGATGTTCCCGCAACGTGATCAAAATCAAAATGCAATCAAGAAACAAGCTCAAGTCAAAAAACAAATGCAATTACTGCACATGTTATTACCAGAAGATGGTGAAATGGATTTGGGTGATAATTTACTTAAACTTGCACAACAAATGGCGAAGCGAGTCGTGGTTAAGCGCCCAAGGTTGGCGGTATTTTTAGATGATCAAAAGCCTGATCATCAGTGGCAGGGCGATGCGTGTCGATTTGATGCTTACTTTAAGACTAAAGTTTCTGAGTAGTTTGGTAAACGATCAAATAACAGACTTAAATCTGTTATATAGTTGAAATAGCATTGATAAAATTTTAACCAAGCATAAACTAAGCATGCTGATACAGGCACCTGCATAATAGATATCCATGATAGATCTAAAACCTTCAATCAATTTTTGGCATGATTTCAAAAGTAACCAACGTGCAGGGATGTGGTTATTCTTAGGCTCAAGGAAGTCTTTACAAATCGTACGCCCATCAATTCCACAACTGATTTTTTGGGGGATTTTAGGTGGTGTTGCCAATAGTTTATTTAGCTGGTTGATTGCAGGTGATCTGGGTGAATTTAATAAGCAAGGCTTAGTCAGTTACGCGCTTTGGCCATTTATTGCATTGATTGTTGGTATCTTTCTTTCTCAGCGAATTAACAATCCACGAATGATGTTGGTTCCAGCACTACTCTGGTTGGTTCTCGATACACATATCGCTATTCTACAAAGTTTTATTCAGTATTTAGGTATCCTAGATTGGTTGCCGAATTTTACTTATGATTATTTGCCCATTTTATTTATGGTGCTTTTTGTTTGGCAAAGTTTGGCCGTGGTTTGGGTATTTGCACGTGAGTTAAAGTGGCCGTGGTGGGAGCGAGCACTGATTATGCTCACTACATTATTTACACTTGTGGTTTGGCAGATGGCGGTGAAAGACCAACCAATTTGGAAAGTTGAAGCTGTACCACCTACCGTGTCTGAACAAGTGTTATATAGCCAACCCAAGTTACTGAGTAAAGCCTTAGATCAAATTCAATTTGGTGAATATGCTCAATCCCATTGGTATTTCATGGGAGTTGCAGGTGTCAGTTATCAAGATGTTTTTAAACTTGAAATCGAACGTATTAAAGAACAGTTTGATGCACGTTTTGGAACGTTTGGTCGTTCAATTGCACTGATTAATAATCCTGCAACAGGTACAGAATTTCCGATCGCATCTAAGACCAGTATGGAATTGGCATTACAGCGTATCGGTTCACAGATGAATCCTGAAAGTGATGTGCTATTTTTATATATGACGTCGCATGGTTTACCCAATCAGTTTGAGATCGAAAATAATCCGATAGATCTGGATGATGTCGATCCGAAATGGTTAAGAGAGAGTTTGGATAAATCTGGAGCTCGTTGGAAGGTCATTGTCATTTCGGCATGTTATTCAGGCAGTTTTGTTCCTGCATTGCAATCTCCAGATACCTTGATCATTACCGCCTCAGCAGCAGATCGTTCATCTTTCGGTTGTTCCAATGAAGCCGATTACACCTATTTTGGACGTGCTTTCTTTGATCAAGCCATGCGTGAAAAAAACAGTCTGAAAGCCGCGTTTGATGAGGCTTCGGCAACTGTAGCAACATGGGAACAAGCTCAAGGTTTTGAGCCTTCTGAGCCACAGTGGGTGATTGGTAAAAATATGGAATTGATGTTACCTCAGCTTGAAAAGCGTTTATTTCCACAAGCCCAGACTTTACCTAATACACAGACGCTAGGTGCTCAAAACATCCAACAAAATGATTTAAATCAATTGAACTTCAAGCCTGAAACAACAGTTCAAACTCACTAAGATATTAATGCGGGGATGCTATGCAACTGATTCAAAAAAATAAATGTTTTGAAGGTGAACAACGGACTTATCAGCTTGAATCTGAATGTTTGAAAGGTAATTCCAAGTTTTCTATTTTTTTGCCTCCCCAAGCTTTAGCGGGTCAATCATGTCCAGCGGTGTATTATTTGGCGGGATTGACCTGTACCGAAGAAACATTTGTGATAAAAGCACATGCGCAACGCTTAGCGGCACAGTTGGGCTTAATTCTTATATCTCCAGATACATCACCACGAGGTGATGATGTTGAGCAAGGCGATAGCTGGGATATCGGGCAAGGTGCAGGCTTTTATATCAATGCAACCCAAGTGCCGTGGCAGCAGCACTTTCAAATGGAACGTTATCTGATAAATGAGTTGTATCCATTGGTGTTAAAAGAATTTCCAATTCAAACGGATGCGATTGGAATATTTGGGCACAGTATGGGGGGGCACGGTGCGCTCACTTTAGCGTGGAAGTATCCTGACAAATTTAAATCCGTGTCAGCATTTGCACCGATTTGTACACCAATTGATTGCCCTTGGGGACAAAAAGCGTTTAGTCATTACTTAGGTGATGATCAAGCGCAATGGAAGGCACATGATGCGACCGAATTGGTACTTGCGAAAGGTGCATTATTTCCAGAGGTTTTGATTGACCAAGGCTTAGAAGATCAATTCTATAGCCAGTTAAATCCTGCAAAAATGAATCAAGTGTGTGAATCTGTGGGGCAAAAATTAAGCCTGCGAGAACATGCTGGCTATGATCATGGGTACTTCTTTATTCAAAGTTTCATGGATGATCATCTGCAATTTCATGCACTTCAATTGCAAAATTAATATATAAAAGTAGATATTGAGGCTTTCAATATCTACTTTTTTAGCTTTAAATATGTAGTGTAAAAAATATACATTCAGTGTTTACTTTTTTTGACGAATTTCGTCATGTTTAAATGTATTTTCCAAATATAAATTGAGAATAATAATGCAGCATCAACATTCTGATCTTCCACCGATTCCATCCAATTTTTCTGAAATTGATTCACCATTTTCGCCAACCAATGAAAGTGAACATCGTCCTGTATATATGGGGCGCGAGTTTCGTTTTAGATTCCATGGCAATGCTATGGAGTATTTTGGCATTTGGATTGTAAATATTTTACTGACGATTGCGACACTGAGCTTGTATGCACCATGGGCCAAAGTAAGACGCTTACGTTATTTTTATAACAACACCGAATTTTTTCATCGCTTTTTTGATTTTACAGGTGTACCGACGAAAATCCTGATTGGTCGAATTATCGCACTCAGTATTTGGGGATTGTTTGCTTTAGCCAGCTACATGGAAATGACTATTGCAGCTTTTGGTGGTTTATTTATTTACTTGGCTCTGCCGTGGCTTGTAAGAGCAACGATTCGATTTACGTCTAGAAATAGTAAGTTTGGCAACAGTCGATTCTATTTTGAAGGCACCAATAAAGAAGCCTATAAGCAGTTCTTTTTTGCCGCGCTGATCGTAATTTTTACTTTGGGTATTTTCACGCCTGTCGCAATTTGGCTGTATAAGCGTTATACCCTAAATCATCTTTATGCAGGACAGCTGAAGTTCAAGTTAAATGCGGATTGGCCAAGCTATATGGCGGCAATTTATATTCCTATTTTAATGTTTATGGGCGTGTTATTGGTCTGCGGGATCTTATTTGCCTTTGCCGTTCCTATGCAAGATTTATTGCTAGGCTCGTATATGTTGTATCTGGTTTTTATTATTTATCTAGGCGGGTTACTGTTTCTAGGACCACTCATGCAAGCACGTCTATTTATTACCACTTGGAACAACACCAGTTTAAGCAGTAGTCAATTTAAAACGGATTGTAATCAATGGCGCTATGCTTGGATCGTAGCGAGTAACTGGATTGTCAAAATTCTCAGTATTGGATTAATGTCTGCTTGGGCTGCTATTCGTTTATATCGCTACCAAATTGAAAATATGAGTTTGCATCTTCAGGACGATCCTAATTTAATGATGAACATCGCGCAGCAAGATCATAATGCGATTGCAGAAGAAATTAGCGATATTTTTGATCTCGATATTTCACTCTAAGTCTGGATAATAACGATGAAATCTATTCCGATTATTTATTATGATGGCGTTGTTTCTAAACCTCACCACGCGACTTTACATCCATTTGATCAAGAGTCTGTTGTGGTGCGCTACCATGATGTTGTTGAAAAAAGTCATCGTTATCATGAAGACCAGATGAATTTTATTGGTTCAATTGGACAACGTAATCCTGTGATTGAGTTGGAAAATGATGCACGAATCGAATTACAAAGTCGTGAAGTTCCAGATTGGATTCCTGTTGATCACACTAGTTTTCACTCTAAAGTGTGGAAACTAGAAAGAACGCCATCGCTGATTTTATTTAGTGTGGTGTTTATTCTTGTCCTTGGTTTCTCTGTGATTAAGTGGGGTATTCCTTCAGCGGCGAAAATGATCGCTTTTCAGTTACCTGAAAATACCTTGTCACGTATCGGAAGTCAGGCTGAAGAGTATGTGAATGGTTATACTAAGCCGACCAAATTATCAGCTGAACGACAAGAAAAAATCAAATCTGATTATCTTAAAATTGTTGCAGGCAATCAGCCTGCACATCTCAAGTTTAGAAAAGGTGAGGACTTGGGAGCGAATGCATTAGCATTGCCGAACAACACTATTATTCTGACAGATGAGTTGGTTGAAATGGCGCACAGTGATCAAGAGATCATTGGTGTCTTAGCACATGAACAGGCGCATTTATTAAAACGACATAGCTTGCAACAAGCGATCTCCAGTTTAGGTTTTAGCATTCTCTATGTTGCAATTACAGGGGATAGCTCTGATTTAGTTGCAACATTGCCGATTGCGGTTGTAGGAGCGGGATATTCTCGTGAGTTCGAACGTGAGTCGGATATTTATGCTTTGTATTTGATGAATGATAAGAATATTGAAACAGGGCACTTTGCCAATTTACTTCAACGAATGAGTGAAGAAGCGGGTGAAGACGTTTCTCAAGATGAAAAATCGAGTCAGTTTCCATCTGTTTTAGATGCGCTTTCAAGCCATCCTGCGACAGCTGAACGAGTGAAAACTGTTCGAGATTTCGAAGCTAAACACCAAACAAATCTTCAATAAATTTCCTTTTAGATAGGCTTTTATTCACCTCAATCATCATCTCCATGTGCATTAGAACGAGCATTACATTACTTATGGAGATGAATCGGCAACTTTTATCTTCAATTGTTTATCAATAAACAGCGATTAAAGTGTGTTAAAACTAAATTTTAATATTCTACAGTTTTAAATATTTTCATTTGAATGTTGCCACTCAACATCAAATTGTTGTTGCGCCATACGGTTTAAATGATCAATCACCACATTTTCAAGCATCATATAATCTTCACGTTCAGTGATAATGTCTACTTTTAAAGCATCTGTAAAAGCGTTTAATTTGACCGTAGCTTCAGGCATGAAGATTGAAAAAATAGTGTGTTCTTGCTGATCTTGAGATTCATTAACTTCAAATTTATGCTTCCAATGATTCAGTAATCGTTTTGCAATTCTATGAGCTTCATGAGTCGGAATATTAGTGGAACTTTTCATTAGGCTTAAACCATATTATTGAATAATTCTCATTATCATATCATTGATTAATTCATTCTAAAGTTTCATTCATAGAACGCTGTGTTGAATTTTATAAGTGAGTTTGATAAATGGCTAAATGAATCAGCTTTATTTGAAAAACGATAGAGAATCGAAATTATTCAGTCGGATTAGTTTGGTATAATTCATTATTAACTAATTTTTTGAGCCAGGTTCTCCCATGTCCAAGCCATATCTTATTGCTCCTTCAATTTTATCTGCTGATTTTGCGCGTTTAGGTGAAGAGGTTGAGAATGTTTTAGCGGCTGGTGCAGATGTCGTGCATTTTGATGTTATGGATAATCATTATGTACCTAACCTGACTTTTGGTGCTGGTGTATGTAAAGCATTGAAAAAATATGGTATTCAAGCGCCGATTGATGTGCATTTGATGGTTAAGCCTGTTGATCGCATGATTGGCGACTTCTTAGAAGCAGGTGCAGATATCATCACATTCCACCCTGAAGCCTCGGATCATATCGACCGTTCATTGCAATTGATCAAATCGGGGGGGGCTAAAGCAGGTTTAGTGTTTAACCCAGCAACACCATTGCATTATCTTGATTATGTTATGGATAAAGTTGACCAAGTTTTATTGATGAGCGTAAACCCAGGTTTTGGCGGTCAAAAATTTATTCCAATGACTTTAGATAAACTTCGCGAAGCGCGTAAGTTGATTGATGCTTCAGGTCGCGATATTCGTTTAGAAGTAGATGGTGGTGTGACACCTGCCAATATTCGTGAAATCGCGGAAGCAGGGGCGGATATGTTTGTTGCAGGTTCAGCAATTTTCGGGAAACCTGATTATAAAGCTGTGATTGATGAAATGCGTGCTGAATTAGCGAAAATTGGTACTGTCAGTCTATAAGAATTGTGTTTAAGTATTGATCGTATTGTGGATAAGTTTGTGGTTAACACTGTGAGTATCTATGTTGATAACAGGGTGGATATCTAGGCGAATTACTAAGCGATTGATACTAAAGAGATCAAGATTTAGACAATAAATGTATAAAAAGAATCCAGTTGGATTCTTTTTTACTTTAGAAAGATCTTTGAAAATAAAGAGAAGAATGTCTCAATAATAGAAAAATATGTTGTTTGATATTTAAACTTTTAAATATTATTTCATAGTTAATATTTTGAAGTTTAACTACGTATTTACTGTGAAGTAGAATGTGTATAACTTCGCTATGAAATTGAAAAATAGGTAGAGATTCTAATTAAACAAATCATTCAATTTTGATTGTTTTATCTATCAAGTTACCGAATTAATCTTAAAGATTGATAAGTATTAGCAAAGATACTTTTCTATTTTTGTGACATAGGTTGCTATCATCAATATCTTTATTACATCGCCAATCAAAAAAATCATTCTATAAAATTCAATACATGCCCATGCATTGTGTATGGGGGCAGGACAGCAAGGGCTTAGTTTTCATATATAGACTTCTATTGGATGTTGCAAATCATTCAGAAAATGCTCACTTTAAATGCAAAGTAAAGCGATAAAAACTCAAGAGCGTTTAATGAGATGGAAAACTTAGAATCATTCACAATCTATTCTTTTTTTCAGGGTTTGGTTTTTACCCATTTGAAAAATGTTTTTTTCTGTAATTTTTCATAATAGTTTCATGCAATCATAATATGAATGCGGGTTAATTATTGATCTTTAATTTTAATTTAATAAAGATTTAACTTTTTTGAATAATTCGGTTCTTTCATTTTGTAGATTTTAAGCATGAGATTTTTATCAGACAATAAAGTTCATTTATCATTTTGGATAGTTTTTCTTCTTATTCAGTCATTAATTTGGTTCAACTTTTATCAGCAAAATATTAGTCTAAATGCGGATGGTGTGATCACGCTGAGTATCTTCTTTACTGCAATCTGGTTGTGGGTATTTTCTAAAGTGGATGATACTTATATTGCACTGCTTGCTGTGATTTCGCTGGTTTTCATGGGCGTAATTGACGAGGCAATTATTTATCAGTCCTTAGGGCAAGATTTAATTTGGTTACTCATCGCAGCATTTATTTTAACCGCGGGCTTAACTCAGTCAGGACTTACAGCTAAATTTGCAGGTCGAATTGTGCAGTTTGCACATACACCTCGACAACTTTTTTATTATTCTAGTACTTTACTTATTCTCTCAGCATTCGTGATTCCAGCAACGTCTGGGCGCGCAGCATTTTCCTTACCTATATTTTTAGGGCTTGCGCTTGTATTAAAAAACTATCCGAGATTAGTCATTGGTTTAGGATTATTATTCCCTTCAGTCATTTTATTGTCCGCTGTAGGTTCTTATCTGGGAGCTGGCGCTCATCTGATTACCAACCAAATTTTGTCACAAGCGAATCATGCTACTTTTTCTTTCTTGCAATGGTTTTTATTCGGATTTCCATTTGCTGTTGTTTCAAGTCTTCTATGCACGGAACTGATTTTACGAGTGTTTACCACACATTCAGATCGTAATATAAAAATTAATATACTGCCTCAGGCTATTCCTGATTCATCACAAGCTTTATCCCATACTCACAGTAATCAGCAAGAAAACCAGCAAAGAAACCAGCAAAGAAATTGCCTATTGATTTTTGGTTTCGTGCTGATGTTATGGTTTACCGAAACGTGGCATGGAATTTCTACCGCCTTGGTTGCACTATTCGGTGCTTTACTTATGACCATGCCTCGTGTTGGCGCTGTAAAATTTTCCGCGGCAATTAAAACTGTTCCATGGTCTCTGCTGTTGTTTATGGCGGCGACTTTGGGGATGGGTGTTGCACTAATACAGACTCAAGCAATGGAGTGGGTATCTGGTCATGTGTTTAATCATCTTGATAAAAATAGTGCGTATTTAAGTGTTACTTTTATTGTTATTATTATTTTAATTTCACTGTTGTCTCATTTATTTATTCAGTCCCGTTCAGCTAGGTCTGCTGTACTCATTCCCATAGTGATTGCATCCGCTTCTGAATTTGGAGTCTCACCCTCTACAACCGCTTTTATTTCAACTGCAGCTGCAGGTTTTTGTCATACATTAACCTCCTCAGCTAAACCGCTGGCGATGTTTAATAAAGTAGACGGAATCACCATATTTTCTCCACAAGATCTTCTTAAGCTAAGCATGTATTTAGCACCATTGTTGTTTGTTTTGCTATGCATATTTAGCTTTGTTGTTTGGCCATTTATGGGCTTGGAAATATTAGAAGATTAGTTAGGGAGTATCAGAAATGAAAACACATTTACCGCAAAGAATTTTAATTTTGCCGAGTGGTTTTAAAGAATCTATAGGTGCAATTCAAGTCGCACAATGCATTAGAAATGGTGTAAAAAGGGTGCTTCCATACTGTCAAATTCAAGCATCTGCGATACCCGATGGTGGTGAAGATACCGCTTTGATTCTATCGAGTGTCACAGGTGGATACCTAGTCAATAAAATGGTGACAGGGCCTATTGGTCATAAAGTGAATGCTCACTTTGCGATGTTAGGGGGAGATTATTCCTCGACTGCCGTCGTTGAAATTGCCACCGCAGCAGGATTAAAACTTGTTCCCTCCAATGCACGAAATCCAATGAAAACGACCAGCTATGGCGTAGGTGAGTTAATCATTGGTGCAATAAAACGTGGAGCCAAAGAGATCATTGTCGGCTGTGGTGATTCAGGTATTTGTGATGGGGGAATAGGTGCATTACAAGCACTCGGGGCACAGGTTCTCGATCAAAATGGACATCAAGTTCCTTTCGGTGGAGAATCATTAAAGAACATTGAGCGGATTGATTTTTCCAACTTGCACCCAGCAATTTTAAACAAAGAAGTAAAAATTACATTAGCTTTAAATATGTTTAATGTTCTCACAGGACAGCAGGGCGTTGCTAAGGTATTTGGTCCTCAAAAAGGTGCGAGCTCTGAACAAGTAGAAGAACTATCCTTAGGTTTAGAGCATTGGGCAAACATTTTGACCAAGTTTAGTCTTCATGATGATAAAGCTTTTGATTTTGCATGTGGAAGTGGTACAGGAGCTTCAGGTGGCTTAGGTGCTGCTATGGCAGCGATTGGTGCCAATTTAGCATCACGTTTTGAAATCTTTATGGATACCAATTTGCTTGGATTTGATCTCGATGCTGCATTGCAACACTGTGATTTGGTGATTACTGCTGAAGGAGCAATTGATTATCAAACACCAAGAGGAAAAATTCCTGCTGAAGTGGCTAGACGTGCTTCACAATACGATGTTCCAGTGATTGCTTTAGCAGGGACTTTAGGGGCGGGTGCTGAGCAAGTCTACGATATCGGGATCGAAGCAATGGGATCTATTGTCCCAGTTCCGATGACGTTATCTGAAGCATTATCATCAGGTGAAAGTTTACTCACGGATGCGACAGAGCGAATCATGCGCGCATTGGTACTTGGAGCGAATATTGCACGTCATAAAATTGCATAGCGTTAAGCATGTTTTCTAAATGAATAATGAAAATAAACAGCCTTATTTAATCATTCAGTCTTTAATAGAACTGTTGAATACAAATATTGAATAGAGATGATTTGAATGAATAAGGCTTTTAGGTGGATTTTCACCTCTTTCCATATTTAAAAAAAAGATTTCAATTAGGTTATGTTTTGATTAAAAAACGATTGCAGTATTTCTTATTATTTTTCATCAATGATGTCGGTTCAAAAAGACGGATTTTTCGAACTTTGTTACTTAGTTCAGTATTACTCAGTTTAGTTGGACTCAATCAATCCGTATTCGCTGCTGATTCATTATCTAAACCTGTGCAATTTCATTTGGATGAAGATGAAAGTGCTGATGTGAGGACTGATGTGAGAGAGAGTACTTTGGGTTCTGAAATGAAACCAACAGCATTTTCAGTGAAAAGCAAAAGTGTTTGGCTTATTGATAAAAAAGGTCGTGGTACTTGGGAATCTGAAGTCGAAACGAAAGTAACAAAAGATCGACTTGGATTTGAACTTAATTTTGAATTAGAAAAAGAAGAGTCGAAGAAAGTTGAATATCAGTTAGATGCTTTGGCAAGCGCTCAGTTGTCTCAGGATGCTTATGTCAAAATGGGTACGATATATGAGTTTGATGGCAATTATGATATTCACAACCAGCGAACGAATGCAGTCATTGGTTTGGAGCTAACATCAAAATCTAAAATCAAAGTGGAACACTATCTATACTCAAATTTTGATGATTACAGTATGGTCAGTTTAGATCTGCAACGAAATTTTAAACTAAACAACCAAGTTACTTTAAAACCCTATATAGAGGCTGATTTTATTTTAAAAGATAGCTCTTACTATGCAGAACAAACAGGTTTGAATCAATTACAAATCGGCATGGAAGGGCGTTACGCGCTGACCAATCATATTGTCCCGTTTATTGATATTGCTTATGACTACAATAAGGGTAAAGCGAAAACGTTGAATCAAAATGCGGAAAACTCGAGTAAAGACTGGTCTGCGGACATCGGTATTGAAATCAAATTTTAAAATGATTTGAATCAGTATGACTCATATCATTGAAAGCATCATTTTGGTCAAAAAATGTAATCCAATTAGAAATTGATATTTTGATTTGATATGATTTAATCCATACAGAGGGGGAACGACCTCCCTTGAAAATATAAAAATTTGTTTCAATTACAGATTTTATTTTCAAGAAAAAACGTCAGGACGGCCTGACTTCATTTAAACAAGATAAGTGGAGAAGTCATCATGGCTTGGGTTGTTCTCATTTTTGCAGGTCTTTTTGAAATTGTATGGGCATATTCGATGAAACTATCAGAAGGTTTCACGAAACTAACGCCTAGTCTTATTACCTTATTCTTCATGATTTTAAGTTTCGGTTTATTGGCTTATGCCATGAAAACTTTACCGCTTGGCACTGCTTATACTATTTGGACAGGCATTGGTGCGATCGGTTCTTTCCTTGTCGGTATTTTCATATTAGGTGAGCCTGCAACAGCGATGCGCATGCTAGCTGCGGTGCTGATTATTTCTGGCTTAGTATTGATGAAACTTTCATCATCATAAATTAATTTTTGTAATGATTCATGTTCAAGCTTCCACAAAGAGGGGGCTTGGACTTTTTGTTTTTGGGAGATGAATGTTGGCTTGGGTGTTATTAATTATTGCGGGTTTATTTGAAGTCGTTTGGGCTTATTTTATGAAGGTCTCAAATGGTTTCACTCAACTCGTACCAAGCATTTTAACGATTTTGTTTATGATCATGAGCTTTGGTTTGTTGTCCTATGCCATGAAAACGCTACCGTTGGGAACTGCTTATACGGTGTGGACGGGCATTGGTGCGATCGGTTCATTTACAGTGGGTATTTTCATCTTAGGTGAACCTGCGAGTGCAATGCGTATGTTGGCAGCTGTTCTTATTATTTCAGGTTTGGTTTTAATGAAGTTATCCTCATAACATTCGGATAGATGGTCTGATCTAGGAGTTGTCATGCAACTGTATTTTAAAGAAATAGAAACACCTGTAGGTAGACTTAAATTGGTTGCTCATGATCAGGCATTGGTTGCTGTGCTTTGGGAAAATGAAAGTCCGAATCGCGTTAGAGTCGCAACGTTAATTGAAGATCAGAACCATCCTGTTCTTTTAAACACTCAGCAGCAGCTCACAGAATATTTTAACCATCAGCGCACAGTTTTTGATTTGGCTTTAGATTTCCAAGGAACGGACTTTCAAAAGAAAGTTTGGCAAGCTTTGTTGACGATTCCCTTTGGTGAAACGCGTAGCTATAAACAAATTGCGGAGCAGATTGGGAATGTGAAAGCTGTTCGAGCTGTTGGTGCAGCTAATGGTAAAAATCCGATTTCGATTATTGCGCCATGTCATCGTGTGGTGGGGGCAAATGGAAAATTGGTGGGCTTTGCAGGTGGTTTAGAAAATAAAGAGATTTTATTAAAGATTGAAAAATAATCATATTGGATTCTATGTTATTGTTTATATAAATATTATTAGCTTTAAAATATGATTGATATCTCTGCTGCATTAGGACCACTGTTCTCTCAACTTTGGTGGATGATTCCATTGTTTTTAATCGTTGCGGCAATTAAGGCATTTAAGCCCATTTTAAAAGGAAAGTTTGGCGAGTTTGCAGTGAAGACGCACGTCAAACTTTATCTCAAAGAGCATTATATTTTACTGAATGATTGCACCCTACCAGATGGTCAGGGTGGCACGACTCAAATTGATCATATTCTGTTGAGTCCTTTTGGCATCTTTATTATCGAAACGAAAAATTATAAAGGTTGGATTTTTGGCACTGAACGCCAGAAAACATGGACGCAAAAAATCTATAAAAATTCTTATAAGTTCCAGAATCCATTGCATCAAAACTATAAACATCAAAAGGTTTTAGAACAGATTTTAGCTGATATCGTTGAGCCTGAATATTTACACGCATTGGTTGTCTTTATGCCTGATTGTGAATTTAAGACAGAGATGCCAACAAATGTATTTAAGGGCGCAAAATGGACATATTACGTTGAGACTTTCAAAGAGCCTGTGATTTCAGAGATAAAACTTAAACGGATCCAACGTAGGATCGAAAAAGAGGTTTTAGACAAATCATGGAAAACCAATCGCGAGCATGTGGAATATCTGAAGAATAATAAAGAGTTCTTTTAAGATTGAAATAATGTAGTCCTCATTTTGAAATTTAATAAAATCCAAAAGAATTTTTCATCACGAGCTCAGGTTATTTTGAGAATCCCCGTTTGAAGAGATTTTTCCTTTTTAAAAGGATTTTTAGAATTACGATTTTTTGATAAGAGGTGAGCGATACTTTTTTGAGTATTGAATACTCCCAGTCATAACCTACACACTCTTAATACAGATTTCTTATATCAACAAATTGTATGAATCAGTTTCCTATTTTTAGTTCAATTTGGCTCAAAAATGATCTTACTAAAGATGAACAAAACGTCTAACTTAAGAGTGCTCTTAAATAACATAATTTAATCGTTTCATTTTTCATTATTTCTAATAAAGCGGAATTGATCCGAAACCTTTAATAATTCATAGCAATGATAAGGATAAGACATGGCAACACAAAAAGTTTCAGACATTATGATCGAAGTGCTTGAACAAGCAGGTGTTCAACACTGTTACGGCATTGTGGGTGATACCCTGAATCATTTTACAGACTCATTGTCTAAAAGTTCGATAGAGTGGGTACATGTTCGCCATGAAGAAGTCGGTGCGTTTGCAGCAGGTGCAGATTCGCTGATGAGCGGAAATTTGACAGTGTGTGCGGGTTCTTGTGGCCCGGGAAGTCTACATTTTATTAATGGACTATATGAGTCACATCGAAATAGAGCGCCAGTGGTGCTGATTGCGAGTCAGCTTTCTACAGAACAAGCAGGCTATCTTGATTTTCCACAGTACGTCGATTTTAAGCCGATTTATCAGAGTTGTTCAGTTTATTGTGAAGAGATTAAAGCTGCGAGCCAAGTGCGTCATATCATGACCTTGGCATGTCAGGCTGCGATTAATCAACGTGGTGTTGCTGTGGTGATCATGCCGACCAATATCAGTGAGCAGTATGTCGATGCAGGATTACCATTCAAAGTACATCATCCAAAACCTGAAATGATCCCTTCACAGCAAGAATTGAATGAAATTAAAGAGCTGATTAATTGTAATCAGAAAGTAACCATTTATGCAGGTGTGGGAAGCCAAGATGCACATGATCAGGTTGTGGAACTGGCTAAAAAACTTAAAGCACCCGTTGTGCATACCTCTCGTGCCAAAGATTTTATTGAACATAACAACCCTTATAATTTGGGTATGAATGGTATGTATGGCAATAAATCTGCAATTCATGGGATTACGCACAGTGAAGTGTTATTGCTGTTGGGGACTGATTTTGCTTGGCCTCAATTTTATCCTAAACATGCCAAAATTATTCAAATTGATGTCGATGCTACGCATCTAGGACGCCGTTATCCTGTCGAAGTTGGTGCGGTTGGGCATATTGCACCGACCTTAAAAGCCTTGTTGCCTTTGGTCAATGAAAAGCAAGACGCTTCATTCTTAGATGAATGTTTAAAACTGAAAAAAGTCGCGGATGAAGTTCGTCGTAAAGAAGAACGTATCGGAAAAGATGGTTTAATCCACCCTCAATATGTGGCAGCGTTAATCAATAAATATGCTGATGATGATGCTTTCTTTACAGGTGATGCAGGGTCTTCAAAATTATGGATGCTTCGTCATATTGATACCAATGGAAAGCGCCGTACCTTGTGTAGCTTGTTGCATGGCACGATGGCAAACTCAATGCCACAAGCATTGGGGATCAAAAAAGCATTTCCAGATCGTCAAGTGATTGCATTGTGTGGCGATGGTGGTTTGGCGATGTTATTGGGCGATTTGCTCACCATTGTTCAAGAAAAACTACCGATTAAGATTGTGGTGATCAATAATCATTCTTTGAATTTTGTTGAATTGGAACAAAAAATTGATGGTCTATTGGATAACTATACGCACCTGCTTAATCCTGATTTTGGTAAAGTTGCTGAGTCGATGGGTATCTTTGGCATGACTCAAAAAACAGGAGAGGGTTTGGAAGAAGCCATTCAAAAGTTCCTTGCCCATGACGGACCTGCACTGATTGATATTTATACCAATCCTGTGGAATTGGTGATGCCACCTGAAACCAGTTTTGAGCAGGTAAAATCAACGTCAATTTATGCCATGAAAGCAATTCTTGCTGGACGTGTAGATGATGTTAAAGATTTGATTGTGAATAATTTTGTGAAGTAATCGCTTTAATAGAAAATTTGAGTAAGAGCCTATCAACCGTGATGGGCTTTTTATGCGAATGACTATTTATAACAGGTAGCAGGCATGTAGGTTTCCATTTAATTGTTTATAACAGACCCAGTTGTTTTTCTTTGGTTGATTCATCACTTTATTCGTTTTCAAACTTCTATAATAAATTTTTGCATCTAGCATGTTTGTCACATCTGATCCGAATGATAATTTACATCTATCTTCGTTTTCACACATGGTTGACTCTTTTACATGGTAGTTTTGTTTTCCAATCTGAAATGAAGTGTACATTCCTCCTGCTCCGCCTCCAGATGAAATAATGCATGAATGTATTTGATTTGGTTTTTCTGGTACAAAACATTTACTTTTAATTTGCGGATTGTCGTAACTCCAAGCATTGCTTGATAGAGCTATGAATAAGGTAATCAGAATTTTTTTCATTATTGTCTCTATATATTGTTAGAGTTTTTTATGAGTAAAGGATTATAAATTTAAGTCATGTTGCTAAATAAAATTACGTCAAACGAGTCATTAACCCTCTCCTTAAAGGAGAGGGTATTGTCTAAAAAGATTTAAAAACGCTTCGGAATTCGTTGACCACCTTCCACTGGAATTTCAGCTTTCTTTAATACGCCAAATAACCATGTTTCAGCATAATGAACCGCAGTTTCTAATGCATCGCCTTGTGCTAACCGTCCTGCAATAAAACTCGCCAAAGAACAACCTGAACCGTGATATTCACCTTCTAAGCGAGGATACTTGGTTTCTGAAATGAGTTCAGCATTTTCATATAAAGCATTACGGATATATTCAGGTGTATCCTCATGACCACCTTTAACCAGTACCGCTTTAGCACCCATTTCAAATAATTTCTGTGTTGCACGCTCTAAGTCTTGTTCGCCAGTTAAGGCACGTAGTTCAACCGTATTTGGCGTCACTAAGTTTGCAAGTGGAATCAGTTCAACAAAGGCTTTCACTAAAGTTTCTTGATTTCCCAAAGAGCCACCACTGTTCGCGACCAATACAGGGTCGAGTACGTATAGGTAATCAGGATGCTGTCTTAAAAACTCTGCAAGTGCTGCAATATTATCGGTTGTCCCAAGCATGCCAGATTTTACTGCTTTAATTGGCAAATCACCGACGACAGCATTGGCTTGGGCTAATAGTAATTCTTTTGATGTCGCTTCAAATCCAAAAACTTGTTGTGAGTTTTGAACTGTTAAAGCAGTACATGCAATCGCAGCATGCGCACCACTTTGTCCAATGGCTTCGATATCTGCCTGTAAGCCAGCACCACCCGATGGATCAAGTCCTGAAAAGCATAATACTGTTGGGCGCACACCAAAGTCCTTAAATCATAAAATTTGCGTTAGTATAGGCAAAATTGAGCCAAGTCTCGATAGCTATATTTTGTAATTGTTGTGTATTTGATGGGTAGATAGGACAGGCTGTGATTAAGAACTTATTAATTGATTTAGATGGAACACTTACCGACCCAAAAGTGGGGATTACCACCTCAGCACGTTATGGTTTAAATAAAGTAGGTCATCCGATTCCTGATAATGAAAATATAGATTGGATTATTGGACCTCCACTCAAAGCCTCTTTGGCAAAACTACTCAATGTCGATGTGAATGATATTTTAGCTGAACAAGCGCTTCTTGGATATCGTGAGCGTTTTGCCGTAACAGGTTTGTTTGAAAATCATTTATTTGAAGATGTTGCTGCGACTTTGGCAGAACTTAGACAACGTGGTTATAAGTTATTTTTAGCCACAGCAAAACCTGAAGTCTATGCGAAACAAATTTTAGAACATTTTAATTTAATTCAATATTTTGACTATCCTTATGGAAGTGAGCTGAATGGTGATCGCACCAATAAAGGTGATTTGATCGCTTATATTTTAGAAAAAGAACAGTTGCAACCTGAAGAGTGTTTAATGGTCGGTGATCGTGAGCATGATGTCTTGGGTGCGAGACGCAATGGTGTTGAAACCATCGCTGTTGAATATGGCTATGGTTCAGATCAGGAGTTAACGGAATGTCAGCCTAAAGCACGTATCACTCAATTTTCAGATTTATTGAATTTTATCGCTTAAGTCCTTAGAGCGTTTGATCTTATGGCTTTTAAAATGCCCAATATATTGGGCATTTTTTATTTTAAAGATGTGATATTTAAAACACTCTTTATTTTAAAAGGAGATATTAGGATAAATTAGAGCGATAACGTTCTTTTAATTTCATGGACAATATTTTGCACAGATGCCAAATGATGTGGAATAGTCATGCTTTTAAAACCGTCGCCACGGAAGGTACGATCGACTTCCAGTAATACGTGTGTCTGATGTGCTTCTGCCACAAAGGATACTTCGACTTCATTGATGCCGCTAAACATCGCATTGGGTTTAAATTCCAACTCTTGATAACAACCAATCGTAGACTGAAAACCATTGCCACGAAGTTGACCTTTTTCAACATCTACCGTGGCTAAGTTAAAACCACATTGTTGCATTGCGACTAAAAAGTTTTGCATGCAAGCTGTCGGTAGGATATTGAGAAAATCTTTATCAGTTGCATCTATACCCCAATCAATATCTAAATGCGTATGCAACCAAACACGTGTGCTATTACGACGACATTGAACGTCTGTGATTGGTGTTTCGAAAGGAAGTTGTAGGTGAATAGGAAATTGGTGTACCTGATTGGCTTTGAGTTCAAATGCACCACTGATATGCCATTGAACAATACAAAGTGACTGGTTAAATTCGCTATCACCAGATTCAACTTCTGCACTGGTCATAAGTTGTAGGTAGATACCCTTAATCGATTTATCACTATTTGAACCTTTAAAATGAATTTCACCTGAAAGGTTTTGACCTGCCTGTAATTGCTGAGTATGTAAAATGGTATCAACTTGTACGCCTTGGATACCAATGCTTGAGAGTAATTTATTCAGCATGAGTCTGAGATCTCTTTATTTCAATATTTAAAAATTTGCGCTATTCAAAAGTGAAATAGAATCGATGTCAATGCTATGATTGTGTTGTTAATTCTTCGAATAATAAAAAATGTATAAGGTTTTTAAAAAGACTTTTAATCTAGAGTGATATAAAGCGTTTCTTTGACTTCTTCCATGACGATATAACTGTGTGAAGATGCTGAAGACGGAAGTTTCTTTAATAAGTCACCGAGTAATTTTCGATAAGCACTCATTTCTTTTAAACGGGCTTTCACCAAATAATCAAACTCGCCTGAGATCAAATGGCATTCCATTACTTCAGGTATTTCAACCAAATCACGAGCAACTTGATCAAATACATCGCCAGATTTTGCTGAAAGTTTGATTTCTAAAAAAACCAAAAGATTACGTTCTAAAAGTTCAGGGCTGAGTCGGGCATAGTAGCCCATGATGACTCCATCACGCTCTAATCGTTTCACACGTTCCGAACAAGGTGTGGTCGAAAGATTGACCTTAGATGCAAGTTCGCTGATCGCAATTCGACCGTCCTTTTGTAGAATTTCTAAAATCATCCGGTCTGTACGGTCTAATTTACGCATCCATTATTTCCTTATTTTTTAAATTATTCAGGATAAATCCATTCCATTACCTAGATTATAACGCTCAAATCAGTCAAAAAAACTATCGAAGCGAAAATATACTAGTGAAATAAACTAAATGGTGCACGAGGGATTTGAAATGCGCGTAATTGTTTTAGGTAGTGGTGTCATCGGTGTTGCAAGTGCGTATTACCTAGCGCAGCAAGGAGCAACCGTTACAGTTTTAGACCGTCAATCGGGTCCAGCCGAAGAAACCAGCTTTGGTAACGCAGGACAAATCTCTCCAGGATATTCTACGCCGTGGGCTGCACCAGGCATTCCATTTAAAGCCGTCAAATGGATGTTTCAGCATCATGCACCCTTAGCCATCAATGTGGATGGTAGCATGTGGCAATTACAGTGGATGGCGCAAATGCTGAAGAACTGTAATCCACAAAGTTATGCGATTAATAAAGAGCGTATGACGCGCGTTGCTGAATATAGCCGTGATTGTTTACGTGAATTACGTAAAGAAACAGGTATTAGCTACGAAAACCGTTCGAAAGGGACATTACAAGTTTTCCGCAAAGACGCTCAATTAGAAGCGGTGCAACGTGATATTGAAGTGCTTAAAGAATGTGGCGTGAGCTATGAACTACTAAACCAAAATGATTTAGCTCGAATTGAGCCTGCGCTTGAGCATGCCAAAGACAAATTGGTTGGCGGTTTACATTTACCCAATGATGAAACAGGTGATTGCTACCTATTTACCAATGCCTTAGCGAATTTAGCAAAAGGGATGGGTGTTGATTTCAAATTCAACCAAAACGTAGAACGGTTAGTGGTTGAAGGTGATGAAATCAAAGGTGCTGTGGTTAATGGTGAAGTACTTACAGCAGATCGATATGTTCTTGCCTTTGGTAGTTATTCACGCGACTTCCTAAAACCTTTGGAATTAAATTTACCTGTGTATCCAGTCAAAGGTTATTCACTGACTATTCCGATTGTGGATGCAAATTTTGCACCGCAATCTACGGTACTTGATGAAACCTACAAAATTGCAATCACACGTTTTGATCAGCGTATCCGTGTTGGTGGAATGGCGGAGTTAAGTGGATTCAATCATGGTTTAAACGAAGATCGCCGTGCAACTTTGCAAATGGTCACTCAAGATTTGTTCCCAGGTGGTGATATGGCGAATGCGTCTTTTTGGACAGGCTTGCGTCCAATGACACCAGACAGTACACCGATCATTGGTGCAACTCGCTTTAAAAATCTGTTCTTGAATACAGGTCACGGCACATTAGGTTGGACCATGGCATGTGGTTCAGGAAAGCTGATTAGTGACTTAGTCATGAACCATGACACCGATATTAGTACCGAAGGTCTATCTATCCAACGTTATCCTCATGCAGCTTAAGGCTGCATGAGTTTTTTGGTTTTTATAGAGTAAAACAATAATTTTGAGCCTAAATATATTCAAGGAATGAATAGCATGTCACGCCCAATTAAAGCGGTGATTCACAGCGCATCATTACAACATAACTTAGCCATCGCAAGGCAGTATGCGCCGAATAGTGAAGTTTTTGCTGTGGTCAAAGCCAATGCTTATGGCCATGGTATAGAGCGGGTCTATGATGCGTTTAAGTCAGCTGATGGTTTTGCATTATTGGATATTGCTGAGGCGAAACGAATTCGAGCATTGGGTTGGCAAGGCAAAATTTTACTGCTTGAAGGTATTTTTAGCGCAGATGATTTAAATGACTGTGCTGAATTTAACTTGAGTTTTACAGTACATAGCACCTACCAAGTTGCTTGGTTAGAACAGTTTTCTAAACTTCATGCCGATTCGATCAAGTTTGATATTTTCCTGAAAATGAACAGCGGTATGAACCGATTAGGCTTTCAATCCGATGAGTATCAAGATGTTTGGCAGAAGCTGAAAGTACTTGAATGTATCGAATCTATCACGCATATGACCCATTTTTCAGATGCAGATGGTGAGCGTTTAGGGCAGTCAGGTGTGGAATATCAAATCGCACTTTTTAATACGACTATTCAGGGTTTAGCAGGTGCATGTTCTGTGAGTAACAGTGCTGCAATTCTGAGGCATTCAAAACAATTACACTCAGACGTGGTTCGTAGTGGAATCATGCTATATGGCAGCTCACCTGACTATCCAACACATAGTATCCACGGCTGGAATCTCAAACCAACCATGTCTTTACGTAGTGAAATTATTGCCATTCAGCATATAAAAACACAACAGACAGTAGGTTATGGTTCACGTTTTACTGCATCTAAAGATATGGTCATTGGCATAGTGGCGTGTGGTTATGCAGATGGGTATCAACGAATTACTGAAACAGGAACGCCAGTATTGGTGGATTCACAAAGGACTCAAATTCTCGGGCGGATAAGTATGGATATGCTGGCTGTCGACTTAACGGATTTAACACAGACTCAAATTGGTAGCGAGGTGGTGTTGTGGGGCATGTCTTCACAAGGTGTAACTTTACCGATTGATGAGGTTGCAGCAGGTTCAGGCACGGTAGGTTATGAGTTGATGTGTGCTGTCACCGCCCGTGTTCAGTTTGAAATAGAAAACTAAAATTTAATACCTAATGAATAGATTGTAATCAAGCTTCAAATTTTTAAATAAGGAAATTCAAATGTCTCAACATGATATTCAAAAAATCAACAGCACTGAAGTAATGAGTGCAATCACGATTTTCAACCAAGTGGTTTATCTATCTGGGCAAGTACCAAAAACTACTGAAGATGATATTGAAGCTCAAACCAAAGACGTCTTGGCAACCATTGATGCTTTATTGGCTCAGGCGGGTACGGATAAATCAAGACTCTTGTCTGCTCAATTGTTTGTTAAACATTTGGATGATTTTCCAAAAGTGAACGCACTTTGGGTCGAGTGGATGAAGGGTTCAGTACCGCCGTCGCGTGCAACCATTCAAGCAGATTTGGTTAATCCAAAGTGGTTAATTGAAATTGCAGTGGTCGCGGCACAATAATTTTTGAGGCTAAATCAGTTTTCTAACTCTAGTTTGATGTTCGAATTTAGTCCTTTGAAAATTTATGGGTTCATCAAGATTTAGGGCAACGCTTTATCATTAAGGCGTGAATTGAAACACAGCTTGGTAAAGATAAGCAGAGGAATGCTGTATTCACGAGCTGTGTGGTTTAAACGCTTTTATAAGGAAGTTTAAAAATGACAACAACAAATAATCTAGATGAACATTCATCTCCCAATGAGTTACAACGGAAGCTATCTAATCGTCACCTACAATTGATTGCAATTGGTGGTGCGATTGGGACAGGGCTATTCATGGGTTCTGGCAAAACCATTTCACTTGCAGGACCATCCATCATCATTATTTATATGATTATTGGTGCGATGTTCTTTTTCCTCATGCGTGCTTTGGGTGAGATTTTACTCTCCAATCTGCATTACAAATCCTTTATCGATATGGCTCATGATTTGATTGGGCCGGGGGCGGGTTATTACATTGGTTGGTCATATTGGCTCGGTTGGGTCTTGGTGGGTATTGCAGATTTAGCAGCCATTATCAACTACTTAAGTTTTTGGTTACCACCTGATCAGATGTTTACCCCGATGGGACAAGCCGCCATCAGTGCAGGGTGTGTCCTGTTTATCTTGGCGATCAATTTAGTCACTGTAAAACTATTTGGAGAAATTGAGTTTTGGTTTGCGCTGATTAAAATTTTAGCCATTGTTGGGCTGATTTGTATTGGTATATTCATGGTGTTCACTGGTTTCCAAGCACCGAATGGATCAGTGGCGAGTTTCAGTAATATTTGGTCGCATGGCGGTATGTTCCCTAAAGGTGGGATGGGCTTCTTAGCAGGCTTCCAGATTGCAATGTTCGCTTTTGTTGGTGTTGAATTACTCGGTACGATGGCTGCGGAGACCAAAGACCCTGAGAAAAATTTACCAAAAGCTGTGAATGCAATTCCAACGCGTATTATTATTTTCTATGTATTGTCACTGGTGATGATTATGTCAGTGACCCCTTGGAACTTAATTCCAGCAGATAAAAGTCCATTTGTTAGCCTCTTCCTATTTGCAGGGATTGGCGGTGCAGCATTGATTATGAATTTAGTGGTTTTATCTTCAGTGATGTCATCCATGAACAGTGGAGTATTCTCAACCAGCCGTATGCTGTTTGGTTTGGCGCGGAGTGGTCAAGCACCTCAGGCTTTGGCTGAATTATCGAGTCGTGCTGTACCTGCTAAAGGGCTATTTTTCTCTTGTGCATTTATTATGGTCGGTGCTGCATTTCAGTATTTCGTACCAAACACAATGGAAGCCTTTACTTTAGCAAGTTCGCTCTGTGTGATTTTGTTTATTAGTATTTGGGCAATTATTATGGTGTGTTATATCCGCTATCGTAAACTACGTCCTGAATTACATGCAAAATCTAACTTTAAAATGCCGGGTGGCGTAGGGATGTCTTATGTGGTTTTAGCATTCTTGTTATTTGCTTTGGTAATTTTGAGCTTAGAACCCGATACTTTGAAAGCGTTAATGATTAGTCCCTTATGGCTGATTCTCTTAGCGATAACTTATCGAATACTCTATATCCCACGGATGAAAAAGCTAGGTAAAAAATAAAATACAAACATAAAAAATCCCCGAAATATCGGGGATTTTTTGATTTTAGAAGGTAGGTTTAACCACCACTAAAATGACTACAGCGAATAGAAGTAGGGTTGGCATTTCATTGAAATAACGCCAAAATTTATGCGATTTATAATGTGCATCAGTCATAAGTTTTTTACGGTAATAACCGCAGACCAAATGATAGATCACCAATAAACCCACTAAGCCTACTTTCAGATAAAACCACAATGCTTCATGGTAATGTTGCGTTGCATCACCCCAATCCACTAAGAAGTGTGCTGTGATGAGGGTGGCAATCATTGCTGGCCACATAATGCCACGATATAGCTTACGCTCCATGACTTGGAAGCGTTCATGGCTAATCGCATCATCACTCATAGCATGGTAGACATAAAGTCGTGGAAGATAGAACAAGGCTGCGAACCAACATACCACAGCAATTATATGTAATGCTTTCACCCAAAGGAAAGCATCTGAAGGAGCGTCCATCTATTCACCCTATGATGGGCGGTGTGGAAAGGTTGATCTCTCTATTTAGAGATCAACCAGTTTTAAATTAGCTTTCCCATTTTTTGAAAACGAGACAAGCATTTACACCGCCAAAACCGAAACTGTTACTCATCACAGTATTCAATTTTGCATCACGTTTTTCAAGTACGATGTCATAACCTTTTGTGCCTTCATCAAGTTCAGTCACGTTGATGTTTGGTGCAATGAAGTCATTTTGCATCATTAATACAGAGTAAATCGCTTCTTGAACACCTGCAGCACCCAAGCTATGACCTGTCATTGATTTTGTCGAGCTCAGTGGAGGAACATTGCCTTCACCAAAAGCGCGACCCATTGCTTGAAGTTCTGTCACGTCACCCGCTGGAGTAGAAGTACCATGTGTATTGACATAATCCACTTGATCCACGCCATGCTGTTTTGCTTCTTCTAATGCCATGAGGATACAACGTGTTGCACCTTCGCCAGATGGAGCAACCATATCAGCGCCATCAGAGTTTGCAGCATAGCCAACCACTTCAGCCAGAATGTTTGCACCACGCGCTTGAGCATGTTCAAGTGATTCAAGTACAACGAAACCACCACCGCCAGCAATCACAAAACCATCACGGTCAGCAGAGTAAGGGCGAGATGCAGTTTCAGGCGCATCATTGTATTTAGAACATAAAGCACCCATTGCATCAAACAATAAGCTTTGAGACCAATGATCTTCTTCACCACCACCAGCAAGCATTAAATCTTGTTTGCCCAATTGGATCAGGTTGTATGCATAACCGATGGCATCAGCAGAAGTAGCACATGCACTTGTAATAGAGTGAGCAACACCTTGTAGTTTGAATGCTACGCCTACGTTTGCAGTAATCGTATTTGACATATTACGTGGAACGAAGAAAGGACCGACTTTACGTGCGCCTTTCGTTTGCAATAGTTCATTCATTTCAATCACAGAAGCAGTAGAACCACCACCTGAACCACCAGCGATACCGTAACGTGGATTACCAGCCAATTGTTCAGCTGTAAGACCTGCATGCTCAACAGCAGCAACAGCTGAGTTGTATGCATACATTGCACACACGCCCATGAAACGTTTTAATTTACGATCAATTCCATCGAAGTTTTGTTCAGCAGCAGCGCTGACATGACTTTTGAAATTTAATTCTTCATAAGTAGGGTTAAAACGTGTCCCTGAAATGCCATTTTTTAAAGAATGAGTCACATCTTCTAATGTATTACCGATGCATGAGTTAATGCCCATACCCGTGATTACAACACGTTTCATTTAAAGTTCCCTATTATGGTGATGATTGGAGTAATGACTGTGATTGCTTAAGATGAGAGTTCTGATTTAAGCAATAATGAATGACATTACTTTTGTCAAAAATTAGCGTAATAATAGCAGAAAGTGTTTTAAAAGCTTATGGCAAATCTATGTCGTTGCTTGAAAATAGGGGGTGGCATAAATGTTCACTAAGCGACAACCAATTGAAACACTTTAAAGTTGAGTTAAATCACGACTCCACATAGTATTTTAGACCAAAGAGAATATGACTCAAGGTGGCTGATAAATGGCAAATTCTAATAAGAACAAACCAGCAGGATTGATTTCTCAAGCCTTTGGAGTGGCTAAAAAGCTCAGTACAACAGGCTTGGACTTGCTCAACCATGTTGCTCCTGGTTCTGTTTCAAAACTCGACAAAGCGCCATCAGCTTCATCTATTCTAGATATAAATACCGAAACAGCGGTTGCACCCACTGAATTAACACATACACATCAAACTAAAAGTGAGAAGAATATGTCAGATAAAAAGAGCTATGAAAATCCACAAGCGCTATTCCGCTCACATGTTCCGAAAGTGACGCAGCAGTTGTTAGGTCGTCATTTTAATAAAGTGAATAATGTTGCTTCATTCATTTCTCCAGATATTAATAACAAAATTTCTGATTTCTTCTTTGATAAGTTAAATGGATTTGTTTCTGAGCAAAGCTCGGTAGATCATGTACTCAAAGAAGTGGGCGCTAAAAACTTGTCTGAGTTGGCTGAAAATCCAGATCGCGCAAATCGTATTGGTGCAGCACTCGCAAACCAGAATAAGACCATCGCAGCAGTTGTTGGTGCTGTTTCTGGTGCTTCAGGTGTGATTGGCTCTGCAATTGATATTCCTTTATCGCTGGCTTTAACCTTGAAAATGATTTACCAATCAGGTCGTGCACACGGTTTTGAGTTGGATCATAAAAGTGAACAGCAGGTGGTGGAATATGTATTTAGAGAAGTCGATTTTGGATCAATTGCTGAAAAGCAAACATTACTTGTTGCGTTAAGAGCATTCTCGAACTTATTGGAAACTCAAGATACACAACAACTCCAAAAAATGTTGGGTTCAAGTAATGATTTTAATGCTTTGAAAAATTGGTTGAGCAACAGAGATGGCACATTGAAATGGTCATGGTTAAATAAAGTGCCGCAAGTTTCAATTTTGGCAAAATTAACACCGCTTGCAGGGGCTGGTATTGGAGCTGTATATAGCTGGAAACTCATTGATGATGCGAATTTGAAAGCTCAACAAATATTTTCAGGGGCTCAACATTATTTAATTCAACATCCAGATGAAAAAATAGATTTACTCACAGCGTATGAAAAATCTGTTGCCTTAACCATCCAAGCAACACCTTTATTATCAGCTGAATCAGAACATAATCAAATCCAAAAAACTGATCAATCAACAACACCTGTTGAAAATGAAGTGATTAAGAAAGTTGAGATTAAACTTAAAGGTGAAGAGCCTACTGTTAAAGCTGAGCCAGTTGAAGTTGGCTTGCAAAAACTTGTAGATGAATATGTTGAACCAGTCGAAGAACATACGACACAAAAGTCTCTGGCAGATAAGGGTGGGGATGAACTCATTCAGGCATTGGATGAGGATGATCAAGAATATCCTGTTGAGAGTTCAAGTAAAGGCGAAGTAATAACAGAAACTGAGCCTAAGTCTGTAAAGCCTGAGAAAGTAGAAACGCAAACAAAAACAGCAGTAAAAAAGCGCGTAACGAAAGCGACAACACCAAAAGCAAGCCCTAAAAATTAAAGTTGTTATTGGCTTAGATGTAAAAGTAGGTCATGTACAGATTTTATATCTGAAAAATTGATATGAGATAGTTCAATGTCGGGTCGCTGAATGTTGACCAATTTTACATCTTGGCATACAATTGCATGCCCTCAAAAAGTAGTATTTTTTGGGGCTTTTAATTAACGGGAGAATTGCCAAATGGCAACAACAAATCAGTTGATCCGTAAGGGTCGTACAACTTTGATTGAAAAGTCAAAAGTTCCTGCGTTGAAGGCTTGTCCACAACGTCGTGGTGTTTGTACACGTGTTTACACAACTACACCTAAAAAACCTAACTCAGCAATGCGTAAAGTTTGCCGTGTTCGCTTAACTTCTGGTTTTGAAGTTTCTAGCTACATCGGTGGTGAAGGCCATAACCTACAAGAGCACAGTGTTGTTCTTATCCGTGGTGGTCGTGTTAAAGACTTACCAGGTGTACGTTACCATACCGTTCGTGGTTCATTAGATTGTGCTGGCGTTAAAGATCGTAACCAGTCACGTTCTAAATACGGTACTAAACGTCCTAAGAAATAATTTTTAAGAATTAATTTTTTAAAAATTGCTCTTAAGAACGTAATACCGCAATCCTTTATCGTCTCGCTTGTCTGATTTCTGCATTTAATTTTGTGAAATTCAAGCGACGTGTAGTAAGGCCAGCGAATGGTGCATGACACTTTGCACTGATGCTGGATAAACCTGAAGTGTCAATTTTATTAGGTGTATTAAAATGCCAAGACGTCGCGTAGTCGCTGCCCGTGAAATCCTTCCGGATCCTAAGTTCGGCAGCCAAACAATCGCTAAATTCATGAACCACGTAATGCAAGATGGTAAAAAATCTATTGCTGAAAGTATCGTTTACGGTGCTTTAGATCGCGTTCAAGAAAAAAACAAAGTAGACCCAGTTGACTTCTTCGAGACTACTCTTGAAAAAGTTCGCCCAATGGTCGAAGTTAAAGCACGCCGTGTTGGTGGTGCTACATACCAGGTACCTATGGAAGTGCGCCCATCCCGTCGTACTGCTCTAGCTATGCGTTGGTTAGTAGATGCTGCTGCTAAGCGTTCTGAAAAAACTATGGCTTTACGTCTTGCTGGTGAGTTGCTTGATGCAGCTGAAGGTAAGGGTTCAGCGATTAAGAAACGTGAAGACGTGCATCGTATGGCTGAAGCCAACAAAGCATTCTCTCACTACCGTTTCTAATAGGTTAAGAGACCTTAATCAGGATGAAGATAGATCAGTTTCACTGAACTGTCGTCAAAGCGCTTTAAGCTGTTTCGCAGCTTAAAGCGTCCTGTTTTAAACAACAAATTTAGGAATGCAAGAAATCATGGCTCGTCAAACCCCAATTTCTCGTTACCGTAACATTGGTATTTCTGCTCACATCGATGCTGGTAAAACGACCACTTCAGAACGTATTTTGTTCTACACAGGTGAGAGCCACAAGCTAGGTGAGACTCATGAAGGTTCAGCTACGACTGACTGGATGGAGCAAGAGCAAGAACGTGGTATTACTATTACCTCAGCAGCTGTAACATGCTTCTGGAAAGGTATGGGTAACCAGTTTGAGCAACACCGTATTAACGTTATTGACACACCGGGACACGTAGACTTCACAATCGAAGTTGAACGTTCTATGCGTGTTCTTGACGGTGCGTGCATGGTTTACTGTGCTGTAGGTGGTGTTCAACCTCAGTCTGAAACTGTATGGCGTCAAGCAAATAAATATAAAGTTCCACGTATTGCGTTCGTTAACAAAATGGACCGTACTGGCGCTAACTTCTTCCGTGCTGTAGAGCAAGTTAAAACACGTCTTGGCGGTAACCCTGTGCCAATCGTTGTTCCAATCGGTGCTGAAGAAAACTTCCAAGGTGTTGTTGACCTAATCGAAATGAAAGCAATCATTTGGGACGAAGCGTCTCAAGGTATGCAGTTCGAATATGGCGAAATCCCTGCTGACTTAGTTGAATTGGCTAACGAATGGCGTACTAACATGATCGAAGCTGCTGCGGAAGCATCAGAAGAGCTCATGGACAAGTACCTTGAAGAAGGCGAGTTGACTAAAGAAGAAATCGTTTTTGGTATCCGTTCACGTACATTGTTGAATGAAATTCAACCAATGCTTTGTGGTTCTGCGTTCAAAAACAAAGGTGTTCAACGTATGTTGGATGCTGTAATTGAATTCTTACCTGCGCCGACTGACGTTGAAGCGATCAAGGGTATCCTTGATGACAAAGACGAAACTGAAGGTTCACGTGAAGCGTCTGACGAAGCACCATTTGCTGCGTTAGCATTCAAAATCATGAACGATAAATTCGTTGGTAACTTAACGTTCGTACGTGTTTACTCTGGTGTTCTTAAAGCGGGTAGCCCGTGTTATAACCCAGTTAAAATGAAGCGTGAGCGTGTTGGCCGTATCGTACAGATGCATGCGAATGACCGTAAAGATATCGAAGAAATTCGTGCGGGCGACATCGCGGCGTGTGTAGGTCTTAAAGATACGACTACTGGTGATACACTTTGTGACGAAAACAATGTGATCACACTTGAGCGTATGGAATTCCCTGAGCCAGTAATTGCACTTGCAGTTGAACCTAAAACTAAAGCTGACCAAGAAAAAATGTCAGTTGCTTTAGGTCGTTTGGCAAAAGAAGATCCATCATTCCGCGTACGTACTGATGAAGAATCAGGTCAAACAATTATTGCTGGTATGGGTGAACTTCACCTTGACATCATTGTTGACCGTATGAAGCGTGAATTTGGTGTTGAAGCGAACATTGGTAAACCAATGGTTTCTTACCGCGAAACGATTAAAAAATCTGTTGAGCAAGAAGGTAAGTTCGTACGTCAAACTGGTGGTAAAGGTAAATTCGGTCACGTATACGTACGTCTTGAGCCAATGCCAGAAGATTCTGACAAAGACTACCAATTCGTTGAAGAAGTTGTAGGTGGTGTTGTACCTAAAGAATTCTTCGGCGCGGTTGACAAAGGTATCCAAGAACGTATGAAGAATGGTGTACTTGCTGGTTATCCAGTAGTGGGCATCAAAGCTACATTGTTCGACGGTTCTTACCATGATGTCGATTCTGACGAATTATCGTTCAAAATGGCGGGTTCTTACGCATTCCGTGATGGTTTCATGAAAGCAGATCCAATCTTGCTTGAGCCTATCATGAAAGTTGAAGTAGAAACTCCAGAAGACTACATGGGCGATATCATGGGTGACTTAAACCGTCGTCGTGGTATGGTTCAAGGTATGGACGATTTACCTGGTGGTACTAAAGCAATTCGTGCTGAAGTTCCATTGGCTGAGATGTTTGGTTACGCAACTCATATGCGTTCTATGTCTCAAGGTCGTGCGACTTACTCTATGGAATTTGCTAAATATGCTGAAACTCCACGTAACGTGGCTGAAGGCATCATTTCTAAATTCCAGTCTGGCGGTAAAAAAGGTGACGACGAGTAATCTTTAGATTACTATAAGCACCAAACTAATTCATAGTTACAACCAAATGCTCATGAGCTAACCCTCATGAGTTATTTAAAAAGGAAGATCTCATGGCTAAGGCTAAGTTTGAACGTAATAAGCCACACGTTAACGTGGGCACAATTGGTCACGTCGACCATGGTAAAACAACTTTAACAGCTGCGATTGCAACTGTTTGTGCTAAACAATTCGGTGGCGAAGCGAAAGACTACGCTGCAATTGACTCTGCACCTGAAGAAAAAGCACGTGGTATTACAATTAATACTTCACACGTTGAGTATGACTCAGTTATTCGTCACTACGCACACGTAGACTGCCCAGGTCACGCCGATTATGTTAAAAACATGATTACTGGTGCTGCTCAGATGGATGGTGCGATCCTTGTATGTGCTGCGACTGATGGTCCAATGCCACAAACTCGTGAACACATCCTTCTTTCTCGTCAGGTAGGTGTACCTTACATCGTTGTATTCTTAAACAAATGCGACCTTGTTGATGACGAAGAGCTTCTTGAATTAGTAGAAATGGAAGTTCGTGAGCTTCTTTCTACTTATGATTTCCCAGGTGATGATACTCCAGTTATCCGTGGTTCTGCTCTTCTTGCACTTAACGGTGACCAAGGTCAGTACGGCGAGCCAGCTGTAGTTGCTCTTGTTGAAGCGCTTGACTCTTACATTCCAGAGCCAGAGCGTGCTATCGATAAAGCATTCCTTATGCCAATCGAAGACGTATTCTCTATCTCAGGTCGTGGTACAGTAGTAACTGGCCGTGTTGAGTCTGGTATCGTTAAAGTAGGCGAATCAGTTGAAATCGTTGGTATCCGTGATACACAAGTAACTACAGTTACTGGTGTTGAAATGTTCCGTAAATTGCTTGACGAAGGTCGTGCTGGCGAGAACTGTGGTGTACTTCTACGTGGTACTAAGCGTGAAGACGTTCAACGTGGTCAAGTATTGACTAAACCAGGTGCGATCAAACCGCATACTAAATTCGATGCAGAAGTATACGTACTTTCTAAAGAAGAAGGTGGTCGTCATACTCCATTCCTTAACGGTTACCGTCCACAGTTCTACTTCCGTACAACTGACGTAACTGGCGCTATCGCTCTTCAAGATGGCGTTGAAATGGTTATGCCTGGTGACAACGTAGAAATGTCAGTAGAATTAATCCACCCAATCGCAATGGACCCAGGTCTACGTTTTGCGATCCGTGAAGGTGGTCGTACAGTTGGTGCTGGTGTTGTTGCTAAAGTAACTGCATAA